>JAPPIL010000225.1 GCA_028877195.1 Pseudomonadota bacterium | reverse complement strand
GCGCATAGTAGCTTGCCCGCATGCTGCAAATCCTGCCGAAGCAGTGGTGTCGTCGCCAGCAGTACGGGTGTCAACAAGAAGGTGGGTGCTAATAGCAATGATAAGGAAATACGCACGCGGTTAACTGATAATAAAAATCGCAAATTTATTTCAATAGTTTATAGATGGCGGCAAGCTGCATGTTTGATGTGCCCTCGTATATCTTGCCAATTTTAGCGTCGCGGTAATACTTTTCAGCTGGGAACTCTTTGGTAAATCCGTAGCCACCATACAGTTCCAATGCTTGTGATGCGACTTTCTCTGCTACTTGCGAGGCGAAAAGCTTTGCCATTGCCGCTTCTTTGGTGAAAGGCAAATCTTGATCGCGCAAACGTGCGGCGTTGTAAGTCATAAGTCTTGCCGCTTCAATTGCCGTCGCTAACTCTGCGATTTTGAACTGCACAGCTTGGAAACTACTGATGGTCTTGCCGAATTGCTGACGTTCATCGCTATATGCCATCGCTCCTGCCAATGCCCCTGCTGCCAATCCTAACATCTGGGCGGCGATGCCGATACGACCTTCATTCAGGGTATTGATCGCAATTTTGTAGCCTTTACCGACTTGACCGACAACATTGGTTGCAGGAACTTTGACATCTTCAAGAATTACCTCGCAGGTGGAAGATGAACGGATACCAAGCTTGCTTTCCTTTTTGCCAATGCGCAGTCCGTCGTTAGACCGTTCAACGATAAAACTAGTGATGCCGCGATACCCTTGACTAAAGTCAGTGTTGGCAAAGACGATGAAGATATTTGCTTCATTGGCATTGGTGATAAATAGTTTTTTGCCATTTAATAGGTAGCCATCACCTATTGCGGTAGCTTTGCATTGTAAGGCAAAAGCATCAGAACCAGATGATTCTTCGGTTAGGCAGTAGCAACCGACGGTATCTTTCGCCAGCATCGGGTAGTAGCGTTGCTGTTGTGCATCTGTGCCCCAATGCTTTAGGACATTGTTGACCAGCGTGTTTTGAACATCAACGATAACACCAGCCGAGGGGTCAATTTTGGATAAAGCCTCCACCGCTAGTATCGCCATGAAAAAGCTTCCCTCTGCACCGCCGTATTTGGCAGGTATCTCAATACCCATCAGCCCGATACTAAAAAATTCGGCTAACAAATCACGATCAAACAGTTCCTCGGCATCCATTGCCATGACGAGAGGGGCGATGCGCTGGCGAGCAAAGGTTTCTATCTCACGCTGAAAGATAAGTTCATCTTCGCTTAAGGCCGTCAATGCAGTCATAAGTTATCCCACATGGTTGCGAAGCTAACGTTCATCTGCGTATAAATAACGCTTTATTGCTATCACAGCAATAAAAAACATAATTATATAAGTGTTTTACAGGTTCGCCAACTTGAAGTTTATATTTTCAATCCAATTGATTGTCATTATATGGTATAAGTTATTATTGTTCGTCAAAATAAACTTTATTCTATAGACGCAGGCAACGAGGTTGCTTGTGGCTTGGTTGAGTTTGTTAGGGTGGTGGGATAGTTGGAATATTTGAGGATGGGGAAGATTATGAAACCTAAAACAACAAGACTCTGGCAGGTTTTTTGGAAAAGAACACTAGCCGCAATGCTCGTAGCATTTTTGGCAACACCTCTTCATCTGTATGCGAACCCAACTAATTCGGCTGTGCCCATGCCACCAAACTTTGAAGCTCATACCGCGGAAGTCAACAGTATCGTCGATAGCTTCATTGCTAATGCTGACATAGATGTTGACTTGCGCAACAGCGCGTCAAAGCTCAAAGAGCTGATGATCGCGATGGAGAACAGCGATCAAACAACGCAACCTGAAATACCTGACCCTTATCACCTAACCGCACAGTATTTGTATGTGCCGCGTGCTGGTGGCAATGCGGGCGACCGCTATCATTTGGCTGGCACAGATGGAGGCTTGCCACCGACGATTCCACGCCCTGATGCGGTCAAGGCGATAAAGTTTGGCGATGACATGCTCGGTATCGCTTACCAAGATGTCGTTCATGTTATTACTTCCTTGAAAATAAAAGAGTTCACTAGCGATATGGAACTGCTTGTCTGTGTTGATACTACAGGTCAACTCTATGTCGTAGACATGGTATTTGCTCGCTCACACGCGTTCAAAGCACCTCTCCCAGTTCATAAACTCGCAACAGCAGTAGATGCTTCTGATGCTGATGTGCGATTGAGTTTTTTGACACGTGGCTTCAGTCCCTTCACGCATGAGATAAATACCGCTGGTGAGTTGGTGAAGTTCAACTCCGAAGCGTCTTTTGTTGCGGGTGATTTAGCAATCTGGCAGCAAGACGACACAGGCAAGCGTATCTTGCTAGACTTGATACCGCGCAACTACTTGGTCGCTGAAATCAACAATGGCAACGTAATGCTGGCATCTATAACACAAGCTTTGCGTGGCAACGTTGATTTGCTTGATGCCCCCAATAACCTGAATGACAAACTCGCTGCGCTTCCCCAAAAGAGCAAAAAAATACTGCGCAGCATAGACTCTGAACGTATGCAGCGCATGTTGGCTGAGAGTGTCGCAGAAAACAATATGCGTGATTCCTTCACCTACTCAAAGTGGCAGCGTGATTACCTCACTATTCGTAACCAAGCGCAGGCGACGATTGCCGAGCTTGATGCCGAAATGAAAAAGTTCACAATCCTAAAAGACATGACCAAGCAGAAGCTTCTTGAAAAGTTGAAAAAAAGCGTCGCCGCGCAAGACTTTAGCACGACTTGGTATCTGATGAGCACTAACCGCAAAAATGCACTCAAAGATATGGTCGCCGATAGGATTATCAAACTGCGAGGTAGCAGCGAACAGGCAGATCGTGATAAAGCGCAGGAACTATCTAACCTTCTTGAACGTCAAGATTACCAAAAGCTTTGGGAAAACCCTGCACTATACGCGGGCAGTGATTCCTACAGCAATGATGCGACCTC
>JAPPIL010000167.1 GCA_028877195.1 Pseudomonadota bacterium | reverse complement strand
ATGTAATATATGGGAGAAGATAGGCTGTTGCCCCTGAAAAGCTTGGCAATTTTTAACGCAGAGCAGGCGTATGAGAAGGCGAGTGTCAGCCGCCATAGCTTGTCACGGTGGGCTAGCAGTGGGAAGCTGTATCGTGTCGGGCGGGGGCTATACATGCATCCTGACTGCCCTATTGACCCTGCAGAACTTGATTTTGCTGTAGCTTGCAAACATTTTGGCGAGCAGGCAGGCATAGCTGGTGCTTCTGCTCTCTTCCACTATGGGCTTATCACGCAAGTGACCTTCCCCCCGAAAGTTAGTTCATTTGCTTGATTAGCTTTGTTGTGTGATTGTTAAGCACAATATGGAGTGACCTTCCCGCCATCGACACTGGCAATCTTTGTCTCCGCATCAAAATGTAAATACTTTGTGCTGCCACGATTTTTGATAAGCTTCCTCGCGGTTACCTTGCCATCATCATCGGTTATCTTACCTAGCCGATCTAATAGGCGCTGTCTGTCCTTCCTGTCTTTGGCTGCCATGACTGGATTATAGCTGATGATAAGACGGCGGCCTCGGTATAGCACCTCTTTCTGATGATAGCTGTCCTCACCATTTTTCTGTTGCGTATGAATAGCAAGTATCTCTTTCTTCATCGACTTGCTCATCGCTTTTAGCTTTGCGTCTACTACGTAACTAATGCCACTCTTCTCAAGCATTTTAAGGTTTTCTTCGCAAAACATCACGGTCTGCAGCAAATTCGATCGTCTGAATATCAAACTCCTTACGCAACTCTTCTAATGCTGGCATTAAGGTCTTCACCTCGTGCGTATTGCCAGGGAACACCTTGTATGAGATAGGCAAACCGTCTGTCGTCGTTATCAGTGCTAGCACAATCTGCGCTTCCTTAAATTTACAGTCCTTGCTAAATCCAACAGAACCCACTTAAGGCGTGGGCGATGGCGAAAAAGAACCCGTATTATCAGTTAGTTATAAAAAGGAGTGGGGAAAATTAATTTCGAGACGCGGAAGTCGGGAAAATACATAAAATTCATGTGTTTTGTGCAGTAACCACCGAAGCTTATCCCAGCCAAGAACAGCGTTGTCATGGTCAGGCTAATAGATTTACAGAGGGTCGTGGCTGACTGGATGCGCTGGAAGCATTACGTGGAGCGCTGCCTGGAGTGGAAGGTGTCGGGCTATCAACGGTGTGTGGTGGCATACCATAGTCCAAAGACTTCGGAGGGCACAGTAGCTAAATGAACAAAAAAAGAAAACTAAATTAGCAAAAAAAACCGAAACTAAAGTCATGGGCGCTTCATGGTTTAAGTTTGCCAAAACAATTGTAGCATGTATCGCAATCCTATCTTTGATTCTAGGTGGATGCACCGACACACCACAGGCAAATATATCTGCGTCAGCCCTTAACGACCCTAAACAACAAATGCTCAATGATTTATTCCTCAAAATCATGGGACGAAACCGTGGTAGCAATGAGGTGATAAAGGCTACTGATCAGCCGACACTGACAATAGATAAAGTGCTCTCCTCGCGGACGGTAGATGGGGAGACCATTGCTAAGCAAACCTTCTATGCAGCTTTAGTGCCGCTGCTGCTAGATTCACAGCAATTCATAGATGATGGCTTTATTCATCTTCATAATAAGCGCCTGCTTTTAACCAGCAATAGTGCCCATAAGCCAGCGTATGAGTATGAGATGCGTGCGGTAGCAGCAACAGATCACTACTGGGATTTGTTCACCTACACTGACCGTTATCTTCCATTACCCTCTGTCGCCGCCCTCAACTGTGGTCAATATCTCGACCCAGCAAACGAACATCGCGCAATCTATGCATGCGATTGTAAGAAAGAGATACAACAATTAATCTACTGTAAATCAGATTTTCTGGAAGAATACCATACCCAGTGCGAGCCAAGTAATAACAGCAAGCTCTGTAATTACTACCGCTCTCGCAAGCCTGCTGACTACCAATGTTCTAGCCACGAAGATAGCGGCGAAAGTAACGAGTGCCAAGTGGAAGCAAACGACTTGATTTACTTTTTCATCTCCCTATCCATGTCAGAACATTACTTGGCAGGTAAGCATGGCAGCAGAGATGACTACCAAATAGCGACTAAACCAGAGACAGTTGAAGTCAAGAAACAAGACGATGGTCTGTTTATCAAAGCGAAGATGCCTGCTGATTTGCAAGGTATCCATGCTAGCCCACTCTGGTTATCCTCGCACCGCACGAGCAAAAGCAATCAAGCCCTACACCGTGCCCGTATACTCCTTCATAGTTGGTTTTGCGCAGATGTGTCTCCTGATGCTGCGCAAAAATCAAATGCCACACCAACCAAAGTGGAATTAGATGAGTTCAAATCTTACTTTGCTGCCGGCGACCAACATACTAAAGGTGATAGTAACTGCTTTAATTGCCACAAACAGGTGCAACCACTGGCAAACTACTTCGGTCGTCTATCCACTGGCAACTTTGGTGTCCTATCTTTGCTGCTTTATGAGACAGACCCTGACATCAGTTTTGACCGCCGCGCTGGTTACTACAGTCATGCAACTTTGACCGCCGCGCTGGTTACTACAGTCATGCAACCGAAAAGTTCTATCAGCATGGTAATGACGAAGGACAGCGCGGCATGGTCGGTCTTGCTGAACTTTTAAGTAATCATCCAAAGGTGCGGCAATGTATCGTCAAATCAACGTGGAACAATATCTTTGGCAGTAGGTTTCCCCTTACGGATGCACAGGTAGATGAAGCAGTCGAGGCGTTTGAGGAGAGTAATTTTAGCTACAAAACTTTACTCAAGCACCTACTCTTGAGCACCAAGGCGAAAGCTTACTTTGTTGAAGGTGAAGACGCACTTGCCGCGATAGTTAGTGAGGAAAAGGATTCCGAGTGTCAAGGCACTGATGATGCGACTGCCCTGACAGTAATGCAAGCCAACTGTGCGAATTGCCATGCAAGTCATGGTTGGGATAGCG
>JAPPIL010000063.1 GCA_028877195.1 Pseudomonadota bacterium | reverse complement strand
TGGCAACAGGAGGGTCTTCTGCAGCTAACGCTGGCAACGCCAAGCTAGCCAAACCAAAAAATAACAACAGGAGGAAGCTTTTGACAGACAACATGAACGTATCACCTCATCACTTAATCATGACGGAAATAGTTTGGGGATTATCTTTACGCACAATATTGAACACAATTTCCTGATCTTCTTGAAACGTTTGGTAAAGTGCGAACCCCTGTTCAACCTGCTCAAGGCTGACATCATTCACTCTCTGTATTATATCACCGTTTCGCAAACCAATTTTATTAAACAGTGTGCCCGACTTGATAGCAAAGATTTTGAAGCCGTTGACGCGATCGCCATCAACCGTGTTGGGGACAAGTCTTGCCGATTGAATTATCTTGCTGAAGCCTGGCCCTAGTTCTTTTTCAACCCAAGTGCTGTTCAAGACAACCGTGTTGCCATTGCTTTTGGTCGTAGGCTTTTTTTTTTCGGGAGTTTTAGGCGGGGCATAGCCACTACTAGCAGCTGCGATTTTTGGCTGTTCAATCTCATAGCACTCACGTGAGCCAGCGTTGTCGATAACCATGCGCTCCCGCTCGATCGCAACAACCTGCGCATTATCACGCCCAATCAACATATCATTGACTTGATAGACATCGGCTTGGGAGTAATTTGCTTCACGCACGGTAACGACCGAGTTCTCATTGCCGAGATATATCATGCCGACTACCTTGATCTTCAGAGTCGGAGGGTTACACTGCTTGGAGTTGCTTGCCAGACTGTTGCTCTCCTCTTCAGTATCTGGCACTTCCCCCGTTGAGTTGAAAATGTTGCGCTTCAACACGACCCGCCGCATGTCGCGATAATTTAGTTTTTTGTTCAAGCTGACCGTATTGACCGCGCGGCTATCGCGCCTGCTAGTCTTCTTGGTCTTTAAGAATAGGTTCGCACCGATAGCCGATACGATGGTCGCCAGCACATACGCTAACAAGATCGTAAAGATAATACTTATCCAAAATTTTGATGACTTTGATGAAATGAATTTTTTAAATTTTGAGGAATTTGCTGTCATTGGACATTGATCTCAAAGTTGACGGGATTACCACCACGCACGACTCTTAATTCAATCTCGGATTCATTGCGCAAAGAGTTAAGCAACTTGATCGCTTGGGCGGTGTCAGTCAACAGCACGCCGTTTATCTCTTCGACAATATCACCGTTTTGTAAGCCTGATTTGCGATAGATGGAATCTTCACGGATACGGGTCAAAACAAAGCCACGCAACTTGCCATTGACCACATTGGGTGAAGCTTTAGCATCCTGTAAAACTTTGGTGAATTCGGGGCCGAGGAGCTTTGCTTTGTAGTCGCTAGACATTTGGATTTTTGCGCCACGCCGTTCAAAGCCCTCTTCACGAAATTCTTTGGCGGCTGGTGAGGTGGCAATAGAGGCATATTTGCGCCGTGTTTGACGCTGTGAGATTTTGCGTTTGTTAGCAAGTTCTTTTTTTTCTAATTCGATATACTCTAACTGCTCACGATTGTTGATGACCACCCGCTCCTTGTAAACACCGTGCAGTTTTACGCCCTGCATGATCGTTTCACCAACGAAGAAGCTGTCTTGCTTCCTGCTATTGAGAAATTCAAACAGTGCGATACCGTTGCGTTCATCGTGAGAAGCGATGGTGCCTTTGAGCTTGAGTGGCAGCTCAGACTTGATAATCTCGGCGACCGCTTCCCGCTTGGTGTCAGTCTCAAGACCAAAGTCGCCTTCGGCATTGAAGATGTTGCGCTGCATGATAACCTTGACATTCTCGTCATTAAGTTGCGGGTCGCTTTGTAAATTTGCTGGCCTGTTGTTGATCGCAGTCTTGCGTATGCGGGTGTCTTTCGGGGTCAGGATGATCGCAGCAGTGCTGGAGATAAGGGTGGCACAGACGAAACTTGCACTGATGGTGATCGCAATCGGCTTCCAAGCGATAATTTGCGGGATGTCGCGGTCAGTGCTGTCTTCGTCATCGGCATCGTCTGCGTCAAGCTCGTCAGTATCGAATTCGTCAGCATCGGGTTCATCGAGCTCAATGCCATCTGCATCAAGATCGGTATCCGCGTCGGTAGGCGTTTGCGTGTCCTTGTCTTCCTTCAACGATCTCTACACTAGTCAATGAAGCGTTTAACCATCAAGGCGCAGAAATCAGGGGTAGCATGGCTACTGTTGATGACATAACTAGCGCGCTGATAAATAACAGCGCGGTCAGCGGTTAATTTCTCCACCCTGTCTTTCAATTTTAGCAGGATTTGGTCATCGTTGTCTGCTTCCAAAGCAGAATTAAGCACAGGGTGGTCGGCTAATTTGTTCCTGTCGCACATAAAACGGTGGCAGATGTCCGCGGTCTCGGCTTTGATCCAGACAATTGTGCCTAGTGCGGACAAGAGCTTCCAGTTGTCAGCATGGCAAGGCATGCCGCCGCCAGTAGCGATGACATAGGACTTTAGGAGGGCGATTTCCTCTAATAGTTTACTTTCAAGGTCGCGGAAAAACTCCTCGCCCTTTTGCCGATAGATTGCCCCAGCGCTCATCCGCTGGCGTTTAGCTAATACCGCATCGGTATCCAACAGCCCGTAGCCAAGCAGATAGGCAAGCTTCGGTGCGATGGTTGATTTGCCCACGCTAGGACTGCCGACAAGGATTATGTTTTTTGCCATGTAGTCATCCCCGTAGTTGCTCCCGAAAAAGTGGACGGCGGGCGGAGATCAGTGGTCGGTCTCCGACCTTTTGTATCAGATAAGGGGACTATCCTGCAATGCCCAGCGCTACTTGAGCAGGTAAAGATCATCCGCTATCAAAAGATAATCGAGCGCAGGCACTTGCAATCAAGCATCAAGCGATGTCGTCTGGTAGCCATCGCCTATAGGGTTTATGATATTACTTTGCCATCTACGCCACTAGGCGAGTTCTCTTTTTATTATGCGGAGGGCTTTGCCCCCTCCACCCAAACAAACAAAAAGAACCCGTATCCCCCCCAAAA
>JAPPIL010000238.1 GCA_028877195.1 Pseudomonadota bacterium | reverse complement strand
GCGCCCAGTAGCGATAACAGCGCTCAATGATAACGACGACCGAGATAACCAAAACAAAGGCAATTGAAGACATGACTGCTTCACCACCTTGATGGAATAACGTGCCTATCTTTTCTAGCATTGATGAACCCTCCCGCTATCATTGTAGCACAGAGGGAAAGACGCAAAGCAATCCGTGGTAGTATTTTTTGGCTAGAAAGATAAAACAGGTCAGGGAAAACTACCGAGGACAAGCGACTGACCTCGCCGCATACAAAACGATAGGGGTGAGAACACGAGAAAGGGGTTAGTCGCTCGTAGAGCGACTAACCCCTTTCTTCGCATAAAAACAAATTAGCTTGCTGCATCCACAGGAGTCTCGTCAGCAACTTCTTTGACTCCTTCGGTGAGTTTGTTAAGCTTTTTCAAAACTTTTTTAGGCTGTAATTCAGATTCATCAACTGTTTTAATCATCTTGTCAATGACTTCATCTAGGTTAGCGCCTTCATTCTTCACACCACTGTAAATTTCTTTCAGCTCTTTCTTGAGGTCATCCCTACTGATATAGCGCAAGGAGTCATCGGCTAGCACCTCATCGACAGACTTGCCACCTTTTTTAACCGCATCAACAGCTTCAGACTTTTTGATACTCAAGTGGTCGATAAGAGCACGTCTTGCCTTGGGATTATATGGCAAGCCACCAAAGTTCTTTTCCCAATCATTTCTAGGATAAATTTTATTAAATTCTCCACTGCTGACCTTATTTGACATACCGATGAATTCACCAATATCACCAGTAACACCCCTGAGATAGCCATAAACCCTGCCAGGAGCATTCTTGATACTCTGAAGCATTCCTCTGAAGCTTATTTTTTGCCACCACTTTTGCTTGATACCAATCGCACCCAAAATAGCAACAGCACCGACACCACTACCGATCAAAATTTTATGAATCTTCTCGTCGCGAGCATCTTCTTGTGCCTGCTGCAACGATGAACCATCTCGGACAGCTGGCTTGCACGCTGCGGCAGCGAGCACACCAGTAAGCAACCATACGTGCAAACTTCTCATCTCTATCCTCCAAACAAAATAAAAAATGACAATCCTACCAACGATTATACCATCGCTTCTTCAGATGAGAACTTTAGCTTTCTACAATTTTTATAATGTTTACCTTGCGCTCGTTAGCCCAGCAACAGTGGTATGATATTGATGTTGGGATAAATCATGCATAAATTTTTGGAAAAACTAAAAGGCAATCAGCATACGGCACTCTTGTTTTGCGGATTTAGTCTATACTATCTTTTGGCGCTAGGAAGTTTCTCACCCCTTGACCCTTCACCCTACGCAGTCGGTTCAAACAATGTCCAAATAGGCAATCTTGGCGGTGCTATCGGTGCTTATATCGGTGGTGTCTCCATCTATCAACTCGGTTTAATCGCCTTTAGTTTGCCGTTTTTGCTCGCTTGGGTCATCTTGAGCAAACGGCGTTGGGCAATGACCCTACTGCTTACCCAAGCGGTGGCGGTATTACTCTACACTTTGCACAGCTACCACGCGACCTTCGCAATCTTTGCGCTCGCACTGCCAAGCGCAGGACAGGCAGGTAACACTTTCACCAGCGTTATCAATCACAGTCTCGGCAAGTTCGGCGCACATATCCTGTTAGCGACAATGCTCGGCTATTTCATCCTCATCGTTGTGCGTTTCCCACTTCCAAAATTTAAATCGCTAACCTTCAAGCGCAAGAAAAAAACATCGCCGCCTGCTAACAATCAAGCTTTTAAGTTTGCTACCTCAAAAGCCGCAGACATCACCAGACTTCAACAAGATAACTGCAAGCATACCGCAACGCTTATCAAAAAAACTTTGATTGAATTCAAAATCAACGGTGAGGTAATTAGCTGGAAAATTTTACCTGCGACCACTGTTTATGAGTTTCAACCACAAGCTGGCATCAAGCAAACCCATATTATTTCGTTAGCGAGTGATATTGCTCTCGCCTTACAGGTTGATAGTGTTAGTGTTGAGCCGATACCAAACACCAGTTCACTTGGCATTCAGATTCCCAACCGTCAGCGTCAACTCGTGCAGTTAGGTGATATTTTGCATAGCGATGAGTTCAAGCGTAGTCCGTCGAAACTTACCTTCGCACTCGGCAAGGGCATTGACGGGCAAAGTGTCTGTGCCAATCTGCAAGCAATGCCGCATCTGCTTATCGCTGGTAGCACAGGAGCGGGCAAGTCAGTCGCGATCAATTCCCTTCTCTGTAGCATTTTGTCGCGCGCTACTCCTAATGAGGTGCTGTTGATGTTGGTTGACCCTAAAATGCTTGAACTGTCAGCATACAATGGCATACCGCATCTCCTCCAACCAGTCATCACCGATACTGATGCCGCTAAACAGGCATTGGTATGGGCTTGCGAAGAGATGCAGCGTCGTTATGAGGTGCTACAGAAACTAAATGTAAAGAACGTTGAAGACTTCCGCATCAAATGGCAACAGCTGTCCAGCACCGAAAAAACATCATTGCGCAACGACTACAAGGCAATACGCAACCTCAATCACATGCCTTACATCATCTTTGTTATCGACGAGCTTGCCGACCTCATGCTGACCGCTGGCAAACAGATAGAACGACTTATTCAACGCCTAGCACAAAAGGCAAGAGCAAGCGGCATTCACCTCGTGCTCGCCACCCAACGCCCTTCGGTGGATGTCATCACTGGTGTAATCAAAGCCAACCTGCCTTGTCGCATCGCGTTCCGTGTTGCATCGAAACATGATAGTCGCACTATCCTTGATGTTATGGGCGCTGAAAAGCTACTCGGTAAAGGCGATATGCTGATGCTACACCCATCGCAACTACGCCCACAGCGCATTCAAGGCACATACGTCCGTGATGATGAGGTGAAGAAGCTGGTTAGCAGTCTTTCGTAGTTTTTTTCTTTATTTTATACGAGAGGGTGTTAGTGGCTTTGTTGCATAACTAACATCTCTTTTTATTATGCGGAGGGCTTTCCCCGGCTTTGTTGCATAACTGGTGAAGCAACGGCAAGTT
>JAPPIL010000195.1 GCA_028877195.1 Pseudomonadota bacterium | reverse complement strand
CCAAACGCCTGTTACTTCGTTTAGTCTTGCGACGACCGAGTATCGTAGCACCCAAGATGGCAACAAGCAGTCGATAACCGACTGGCATCGGATAGTGGTGTGGGGACGGCAAGCCGAGAACTGCAGCAAGTTTCTTGCCAAAGGGCAGCCTGTGTTTATCGAAGGCAAGCTCCAGACCCGTTCTTGGGAAGATCAAAACGGTCAGAAGCGTTCCACGACCGAAGTAGTAGCATCAAACGTGCAGTTTTTGCGGTCATCGTCGCCAGACCATACGCGTCATTCAGCGGTTAGCGATGACAACCTGCCCAGCAAGCCACCCGTTACCGCCGCGAACGATGAGGCAACGATGGGTGATGTGCCGTTTTAGGTCAATGTGATAAGCGTTTGCGGTAGGTTAATGAGCGGTTAAACTCTTCTAGTTGTTGCTCAAAACTTTCTTGCCCATGACCTGTCGGGTCTTCATAAAGTTCATGTGGTTCAGCAGTGTCTTGGCTGTGCATAAGGGAGCGCATCTCCCCTATGACTGCCAGCATCTGCGAGTGCTGGTCGCGGATGTCAGCCATTTCCTGCCGCATCTTGTAAACTTCAGCGCCTAGCTCTATCAACCACTTCTCAAGCTTTTTTATCTCCGCACGTTGTGTTTTTTCCAATTTTGTCAATCCTGCCGATGACCCTGCGTCCATAACGCCTCCCTACATCTAACACTACTGCTATTCGGCATCTGGCAGAATTTTTTGAATTCAAGGTTAATCCATCGATTTGAGTAGGGAAATTTATTATTCCACAATTTTGATCAAAGCAGGTCTTTGTGTCGATTTGAACTTACACATATAATGGGAGCAGGGTATGTCCATGTTCAATAGCACCGCAGCTAAATTTGCCGTCGCACTGTGCTTGTGTGTAAGCCTATGGTTTGCATCTGCCTTTGCACTGGCTAAAGCTCGCCCACATCGCAAGGCAACGGAAACCGAAGCAGTGGTGATGAAAAAGCTTTACCCCAAGAAGCGGAAGGTGGAGTTTGCCTTTAATTTTGGAGCGTTGGTTAACCAGTCCTACATAGAAACGTTAGAGTTCAACGGTGGGTTAAGTTATTACTTCAATGAGCATTGGGGGATGCTTGCGGAGGGTTCTTATGGATTGAGCTTTGATAAATCTGATCGCTTCTGTTTGGAGCATTTTATCAATAAGACTATCGACGGCAAGAGACAACTCGCTGCCTCTTGTGCCTACACGCCAGGGGATTTAAAGATTATCAAACCGAAATTAGCAAACAATAGAGAGCATTTGAACTTTGGCCCTGCTTATGTCCCGATCGTTCAAATTGAAAAAACCGCGATGGCGGGTGTGGTTTGGACACCGATATATGGCAAGCAGATATTTACCTTCCTGCCACGCACATCGCATTTGGATTTTTATCTATCAGGCATTGCGGGGGTAGCAATCGGGAAGTTTTTCACGAGCGAAGAAAAGCTAAAAAATGGCAATCAGGCAAGATTTACCACCGATGCCAAAACCCTCACAGGCTACGGTGCTGAACCAGCAGATACGGACTCATACGGCGAAGCAGGCCGACCTGACCCGAAGGAGTTTTACGCACCAGCGATTGCGTTAAGTATTGGGCAAAAGTATCACCTTGCCCGTTGGTTGTTCTTGCGCATCGAAGCGAGGAACTACGCAGTGTTTGCTGTGCACGATGTCATCTACCATAGTGTCTTTGCCGTCAGGGGCGGGTTCGGGGTTATCCTTTAACTCGCAAGTGGTAGACGGATCTTTGTGAATATATGGATTTTGTTTCTTTTACTCTGGTGTTCGGGCAGGGATAATACTGCTTGGCGTTGTCCCCAAAAAAAGTGGACACATTATCCAGCCTGTTTGAGAGGCCTATATGCTCTTGGTGATTTCATTCCAAGAGCTTTATGAGGAGCAAAGCTATCATACTCCTCGAACTGACCAGGTAGCTTGCTTATGACCAAACGCGCGTTACACAATGCCTTATTTGCAGAAATCAGTGCTAACAATCGGGTGCTTATCGTAGAACTGCTCACTTTATTGCTTCCCGCTGAAGAATTGATGCAGCTTGATTTAAGGACAGTCAAATTCGAGGCAACGGTATTCACTGATGCCGAAGGTGATGAACGTCGTGCTGATGCAATCACCTCGGTTATGACCAAAGACGGGCATAAGATTGTCTTTCTGATTGAGCATAAAAGCTCGCAGGGTAAGGGACTTTTTGGACAGCTATTGAGTTATCAGGCATTGCTGGAAACACATCTGGCGGTTAAGGTTATCCCTATCGTAATCTCTAACGCTAAAGGGCGCTGGCGCTTGCCAATGCGGTTTCGCAGCAGGTTTGTTGATAGTGTTGATGCTATTGGTGGCGACGTGTCTTTGGATTTTGGCTATAAGTTGCTGCATTTGTCCAATTATAGTCAGGAGGAGCTTGTGGTGATGTTCCCTAGAAGTCATCCTTACATCTTGGCATTACATTGCATTAGAGATTTGACACGAGAGAAGGTGGCTACTTTCTTTCGCAGCAGCTTGATGTTGGAGTTGGATGAAAGGATGAGGTTGTTAGGGCGAGCTACCGACTGCTTCTCCAAATTCAATAGCGACTTCAGTTTAGCTATGCTAGAAGAGATCGAGCTCGTGGCAATAACCAGATCGGAGAACAGGGTTATGGAAAGAATCAAACTTGGTCGTGAAGGCTGGCTAGAAGAGGGTCGGCAAGAAGGTCGGCAAGAAGGTCGGCAAGAAGGTCGGCAAGAGGGTATCTCAGATGTTGCTATGACTATGCTTGAGAAGGGTATGAGTGTTGAGGATGTTTGCAACATCACAAAACTCAGTCGCAGTGCTATCATCAAGCTAAACCAAAAAAGAAACGGGAATAGAGCGAAGAAAAGAGCCTGATTTTACACATTCCCCTGACCTTAACATTTGCTCCTACCGCGGAGTGGTTTTTCTTCATACGCCCCACTATCACTAATGGTGTTGCCCCGGCTTTGTTGCATAACTAACATCTCTCCTTTTTAGTATGCGGAGGGCTTTC
>JAPPIL010000082.1 GCA_028877195.1 Pseudomonadota bacterium | reverse complement strand
ATCTTTTTCCTTCCCCAATACGTAATCCTCAACCAACAACCATTACCAAAGAAGAGCAGATGCCTCTGGAGGACTGATTGTCGCCAAGATCACTTGATGCAGAATTCAATAGTCTAGTGGCAGAGCTGGCAATGAGTTCACACGGTTCGGCTAAACTTGGTGAAGTAAAGAAATTTTTGGACAAGGAGCTGAAGGGGACAGCAAACAGAGAGTCTTTTCTTCTACCAAAATTATTGCAGGAGGCTGTTGTCTGGGAAGATGTAAAAGATTCGGTTTGGAAAAGTGAAAATGCTCAAAAAGAAAATAAATTTCCTTTCCTTCAAGGTGATGTAGTAGGCACACGAATTGTTATGAGACTAGGGGAGGCAGAGACTTCACAAAAACATGGTATTTGGTTGGTGTTAGCACCAGATTGTGATTGCGTACGTTCGTCTTTTATACGTGTTGCTCCCGTTTTTCCTGTCTACAGCGGTAGCAAATCAACTGAAGCCAACCAAAGGTTCGGGCACTCGCTTAAACTTAGTACGTTAAAAGCATTTCCATTGCCGAAATTACCATCTGATACGGAAGACGGACTGAGAGGTTACTTTGCTGATCTTGAAGAACCATTCTATATTGAGCAAGGATCAGCACCAATAGCAACGCCTTACGCATCTATGACGGTGACAGGTTGGCATCTTTTGAACGCGATAATTCAAGAGAAGGAGACGAGAGCTGTCAACATGGAGGAAGCTGTAGCTATTCGTTCAATAAACGTTGGTTTGCATTGAGTGAGTGTGTGATCGATGACTGGTAATGAGCTACAGTAAAGGGAGATACCCTTGAAGGTTGTGGATTAATTGAGTAGGTAGGGATAAGTCATAGAAATAAAGGTTTAATGCATGTGGAAAACTATTTTGATTGACAAGTCTGTGATACAGGCTCTGAATCCAGACAAAGCTAGAGAACTTGCCGATACATACTCTATTGTTCTACCACATATACTGATTGAAGAAATGACATCCATGCTAGCTAAGGAGAAAAAGGGAAATAAAGATCCAGAAAACATTTTGAAGAAAATCGCAAGGAAGTCAATGAACGGCTCCTTAGTTGTGCCACATGCACGCTTGTTAGCAAAGAAAAATTTGTTAGGCGAAGAAATCCCTATGGATGGAAGAATAATTCTTATGGGAGGAGAGTTGATTCGTCGTAGAGATGGAGGATTCGGGACGTACTACGACACTACAAAAGATAAAAAATGTCTTTTAGATTGGAGCAGGGGAGAGTTTGCGAGCTATCGAAATAAAGCTAGTGATATACGGAATAGAGAGCATGCATTTGATTATAAATATTATCATCGAGTATCTTCGGATGTGTTTAATCGCCTACCTCAGTTTAAAACTATGGATGACTTTACCAAGTGGTTTTATGACCCCCATCTGGCAAATATGTCGCCAGAACAGCTTTTCAGCTTAGCGACGCAGGATCTACTGAATGAAAACGAAACTGTTAAAGCTAAAGAAGGTTGGAAAAATTCAGGTAAGACCATTCAAGATTGTTTTCCTTATGCATTCCACTACGCCCGCGTTAACCATTGGTTTTTTGGTCTTATTGGAATGGCATGCATCCCAGGTTTAGTTTCAAAGAAGGCAAAGCTCCATCTCGATATGCAGTACTTGTACTATCTTCCATTTTGCAAAATATTTACAACTTGTGACAATCTGCTACTTGACATGGCTACATTTTTTAGGATGCCTGGCCAAAATATTATTTCAGGAGAAGAAGTAAAAAAAGACCTTGCAAAAGTTTGCAAGATCAAAGGATCAAGCAATTCCAGTAAAGTTTCATCAGAGGTAATTAAAGAGTTATCAGGGGGAGAGGTTCTTCAAGACTGGCAATCCATCCAGTTAAGTCGCCAAACGGCAGAATCCAATAAACATGATGAAAATTTAACAAAAAGGTTTGGTGAAGATATTTTGGTAAACTCTGATATGCCAGAGAGCTTCATAAAACGAAAACGAGAGAAGAGCAGTATCTATAAACGATGCAAAAGTTTTGCAGATGAAACACTTAAAATCGTTGGTTATTACAAACATCGAAACTGGGATGATTTAAAAGAAAACTTTACTAGTGATACTGTGAAGCAAATATATGACCTTCATGCTGATGTTTGGCATCCAAGTGACCCATTCAAGGAACTTGCTTCTGACCTTATTGATAAAAAATTTCAGAGATTTTTATATCTTGGTGATATTGAACCAAATGATGTTCTTGAACAAATTTTCAGGTGGAGTTTATATCTTGACCAGATACTAATTCCAGACCCATTTTTATCGCCATGGGCAACGAACAAACAGTTTAATCCTATAGCGAATTCAGATCAAGCGAAGCTAGAAGCTTTGAAGCTGGTATATTTTTTGATTCTACTTAGTCCGTTGCTACACACTGGGCAAGTGGTTATTGTTCCCAATCCAACTGAATTCAATCACAAAGTTAAGGACAGGATTTTTGAGATATTGAATGCTGGTACCGGTAATCAAAATGCACTCATTGGCGACAGAGATGTAAAGCAGACGACAGAGAGGTTTCTGCTTGATTTACTGCGTATCTATGCCAGATTACCTAACAACGAGATGCTGCAAGTTCTTGAGAGTATATGTGGAAAAATTAGTAAAGATGCTACGTTAGAATTAGCTGAATATGTACGCAAAAATGATTTATTTTATCTGTCTAATGGCAAACCCTCAAGTCAGATGATTTATACAGGTCGAAGTGTAGGGTTTGAAGAAGCATTGTTGTTATCAGCTTTGTATGGCGCAGTACCTATGCCTTCTTACTTGGAAGCTCGTAAGAAACAGTTCCTATTAGAATCTGATGAAAGCGAACATATCTCAACTTTAAACAAGTATTTATCGGAATTGAAAATAATCGAGATGTGTGACCCTTATAGTAGCACTCGTCTTAAGGAACATGGCATTGCTGCAAATTTCAGATATTTGATTCGTGACTTTGTTGCATGCAGCTCTGAAGTTAGTAGTAGACGGATAGAGTGTGTCTTCAAAGAGCACGATAAGGA
>JAPPIL010000243.1 GCA_028877195.1 Pseudomonadota bacterium | reverse complement strand
GGAACGTCTCTCCGCATGATAAAAAGGAGAGATGTTAGTTATGCAACAAAGTCGGGAACGCATCTCGTATGACAATCTAAACAAATTCAATCTACTCATCCGCATCTATGTCGGTCTCGACTTTGTGTTATATGCCCTCGCAGTGGCGCTGTTTTCGCTGTTAATCGTTATCCTGTCCCAGCTGCTGCACGGATTTAGTCAGGATACATGTCTCGCCCTATGGTTGCTCCTAACTCTGTTGGCGTTATGCTGTTATCGGCGGCGTAGCAAGCCACTGTCTGCCGATGAACTGTTGCTACAGATGGATATGGACTATGAACCTTCCCCCTATCAAGCACCTGACAAGCAAGAGTTTAGCCGCCAAAAATTGCAGGCAATGCAAACTAATAGCAAAGACCTGCTCAAACGCCGTGGGTGTAGTGAGCTTCAACAGTTTAGCCAATTGCTACTCCAAATTGCGGCACTGATAGTTTGTTGTAGCGCAGTATTTATGAGTGCAGGGATAACCTTTGCGCAGTTGTTACCCTTGCCAATACACAGCCAGATAACTTTGCAGATCTTGCCAGACAGCAAGGTCAAGCCTTTGAGCACTAAACAAACAGCAACCATACCGATCAACAGCGACAATCTCGTGCGGATTACGGTGCAGGCATCAGCATTGACCGCACCACCCTTGCTGTCGCTACGGCAACCTGATGAAGCAGAATTTTTTCAAGAGGTGTTATTTAGTCGCACTGATGAGGGGATCTATCAGTTGACGATGCGCATTGAGCAGACGGCGGAACTTTTGATCAATTCCTTACATCAAGGTAAGGTTCTCGCTCGTTTTGAGTTGATACCTCCGACTTTACCGCAAGTGCAGATGAATTTTGCCAGCAAAATCGCAACTCCGCACCCAGATGATTCGCCCATCGCGCTTATGCTGGTTGTCAGTTCTCGCTCCGCGCTGGCAAACGTTGAGTTAGAAATTAGTTCAGCGACGGGCGAGACGCAACATGAGTTGGTGCATCAGTTTAGCGGTAATGCCAAGCATTCACTAGCGACAACTTATCAAACTGTCCTTGAACCTTACGTCGAAGCCGACTACACCGAAGTCATGCTGGTCGCGGTTGCTACCGATCGCAACGGCAGCCAAGGGCGAAGCGAACCACTGACGGTGCAATTAGTCAGTGCTTATGGTCGTTATCTCCATACGCTAAAAACTTTGCGGACGTTGAAAACAAAACTCGACGAAAAAATCGCCAACCAGCATGGAGTCAGCAACGATGAGTTGGTCGCCTTGATGCGCGTTGCCAATCAGCAGGCACAAGCTTCGCCTTTCTTTGATGTCCGTGATCGCAACACTTTGGTGGAACTATACGATACCTTGCGCAGGGCACAACAAAAGACTGAACTACTGCTGGTTGCAGAGCAATTGGACTTGTTTTTGCTTGAGCATGAGATGATCAATCATCGTGAACGGGATCGCGACTTCTTCGTTGCCATGCACAGGCTCGCTTGGGCAAAGAACAGCAAGAAAGACCTCAAACCGATGCTGGATAAGATTGGCAAATTCATCACTGAACGCCGTCGCATCTGGCAACAACGGGTTGAACTACTACCCGATACCCAAAAACCTCCGAACTGGTCGATGATCAAGCGCGAACGACCATTTATGCAGGCGTTGGGAAAACTGCGTCGCACTCCCTCCGATGAACAGTTGAGTGCCACGGTCAATGCTTATCAAAGCTGGATAAGTGAACTTGAGGAACACGAGGATAAGGTGCGACAGCGTGTTCAACAAGAAGTTCAGCGCAAAGTCAGTGCCGCCCAGCGTCAACTAAAGGCAATGCAAAAGCGGCAAGCGTCGATTAGCAAGGCGCTTGATAAAGCAGACCAGCAGTCGCAAACTAGTCTTCACCAAAATTGGACGACCAGCCGTCGTCAACAGAATAGCAATATCAAGCAAGCCAAACGCCTACACTCTCAACTTGCGCAAGTGTCAAGGCTTGCCGCCATGCGCATGGCCGCAGCGACGCAGGCGATGCAGGAGGTTAAGACTTGCGGCGACGAGCAGAAGTTTGTCTGTGCCGAAAGCAAATCTGATTTAGCAGGAAGGCTGTTACACCAAACGAACAATGCCACCCGCTCTCGCCTGCTGCGTCATCAACGGCAAGCACGTCAAGTCGTCGGTGGTAACTACTTCGGACAAGCGATCACTAGCGGCAAGATTGAATTACAACGCGATTACAAAGTAAATCGTCGTTATCGTGAAGATATTCTTGAGCAAATTCAAAATTCAAACTTGCTTGAAAAGCATCCTGATTTGTTAGACTCTTACCTTCGCAAAGTATTGCGATAGGCTTTGATACACATTCCGATTTCATCACGAGAGAGCGTTAGTCGCTCCCACCTCTCTCCCTGGGTGTGCAACAAAGTCGGGTTTACAACGCTAAAGCGCTAATGCCGATGTGCCCAGAAAACCTTTGAGGTCATTATCATTGAAGGTAAAGCCCGCACTAAAGAAATAGTTGATGTCTTCGCGAATTCGAGAAGTCGCTTGATCGATGCGGGAAGGGTCGTCTATACCTGCGGTCATCGTGATATGATTGAGCAAGACGATCTTGGCATAAGTCTTGAAATGCGCCAGATGACGGGTAGTAGCCTTGCCACTGTTCCAATCAAACGCCTCAACGGTGAAACTCAAACGATTGTCAAAGAGATGCACATCGGAAGCAAAACCACCTTTAGATTCAAACAACCCAAAGCGCATCGTCAGATTATACCAGCGTTTCGCAAACTGAACATTGAAGCGCAGCGACTTGTCTTCACTGCTCGTTTCAGTCTCATAGGAAAGATTGTCAGCCTCCGCACCAAAAGGACTCGTGTCTTTGCGCTTACGCACAACAGTCGAACCAACATCGGTCAAACCAAACAGGTAATACTTGTCGGGTTGCGTTTGAAACAGCAAATTGAAATAGTGCTGTGAAGACCTGTCGGCACGGAACTCACCGCGATAATCCACCCCTAACTGCAAATTACTCGCAGGCTTGACGATCTTATTGACACTATCAATCG
>JAPPIL010000115.1 GCA_028877195.1 Pseudomonadota bacterium | reverse complement strand
ATGTTCTATCGGAGTGCATGAAGTCTGCGAAGCTCACGCCTCTCGTATAAAAAAAATAGGCATTACTTATGCAACAAAGCCCCGTGCACCCCCTCCCGAAGTATTCGCTAACCGAGGTTGTGATTGTTACATGAGTTGTCAATAGCCAACCTTGGGTGCTTGTTTACCAGCCACGCGAACCATACAACAGTATCATAATCCATATATCTTACGATAGCGATGCTTCTTTCGGTGGGCTGTCTTCGGCTTGGGCATCACGGCAGAACAGTAGTTTGAAAATTGAAAAGTAATTTTCAAAATAATATATCTTGAGGTTCTTACGCACACTAGCAACGAGCTCTCTGACTTCAGAGTAATTTCGCTTTGGCACTACTACCGTATCAATTTGGTAGCGTTGTGCGGCTAACAGCTTTTCCTTCAACCCCCCAATAGCCAACACATGCCCATGTAGGGTAATCTCACCTGTCATAGCGACTACCTGCTTGGCAGTAATATCAAGGGCTGCAGAGATAATCGCCGTCGTAATACTCACCCCCGCACTTGGCCCATCCTTCGGCACTGCCGCAGCAGGAATATGCACATGCACCTCGTTACTGGTCAGCAGTGTAGCGTCAATGCCAAAATAATCGGCATTGCTAACAACAAAACTCAAGGCCGCGTGAGCTGATTCATCCATCACCTTGCCTATTTGCCCAGTTAACTTGAGGTGCGCCTTGTTGTTGCGAATAATGTTGCATTCAATCGCAATCACCTCGCCACTTATGGGAGTGTAAGCAAGGGCTAATGCCACTCCTGTGCGAGACTTTTGATAACTAAAATCACTGATATAACCGCTGCCCAGCTGTTTTTTGACGATGCGTGGCGTAATCCTGATGAGTTTGTCAGCCGAGCTGGTCTCTACGACTTTGCGGGCAAATTTGCGGCAAATAGAAGCTATCTTTTTTTCTAGAGTTCGCAAGCCACTCTCTTTCGTGTAGTCATTGACAATCTTGGCAATCGCAGGCTTACTAAACGACACCTGCACGCCACTATTGTTTAATCCTGATGCTAACAACTGCCGCGGGATTAGAAATTGCGTGGCAATAGCAACTTTTTCATCTACCGAATAGCCCGAAAGATTGATGATTTCCAAACGATCTAACAGTGCAGGTGATACAGTGGATACGGTGTTAGCATTGGTAATAAACAGAACCTGCGAGAAATCAAAACTAACCCCCAGATAATGGTCAACGAAGCTGGCGTTTTGTTCGGGGTCAAGCATCTCCAGCAACGCGGCTGCGGGGTTGCCACGATGGTCAGCACCGATTTTATCTATTTCATCAAGCATGATAATTGGATTCATCGTCTCTGCGACTCGCAAACTTTGAATCAAACGCCCTGGGTATGCCCCGACGTAAGTGCGGCGATGCCCACGAATATCAGCTTCATCTCGCACCCCGCCGAGAGACACGCGTGCAAATTTACGTCCCATTGCTCTTGCGATTGAGCGACCGAGACTTGTTTTACCAACACCTGGGGGGCCGACAAAGCAAAGTATCGGACTGGTCGCATCGGGGTTGAGTTTCTTAACCGCCAGATGTTCAATGATGCGGTCTTTTATCTCATGCAAACCAAAATGGTCTTCATCCAAGACTGCTTTAGCATTCTTCAATTCAAGATTATCATCGGTAAATTTTCCCCACGGCAATGACAGGAGATGGTCAAGATAAGAGCGAATCAAGCTTGCCTCGCTGCCGTCTTGATGCATTTTCTCAAGTCGGCGCATGTTGCGTGCTGCTTCTTGCTTTGCCTCACTGGAAAGCGGCAATGTCTTTATCTGCCGCCAAAGTTCGGCGTTATCGTCCTTGCCATCACCATCATGAAGTTCGTCTTTCAAAATTTTGATCTGTTCACGCAGATAGTTTTCTTTTTGAGCTTTACCGATCTTATCGCATGCTTGTGATTGAATTTTTGCTTGCATACGAAAGAAGTCAATCTCCTGCTGCAGGAAATTTTGTAGCGCATGGAGACGATCAACGGCATTGTTCATCGCTAAAATCTTTTGTGCTTGCTCAATTTTAAAGCCAAGATTAGCCGCAATTATATCGGCCATTCTGCTGGGGTCATCGACCTCATCAAGCATTGCCAAGAAATCAGGCGGGAACACCTTGCCCAGACTTGCAACGGTTTCCAGTGCTTTGCGAATTGATTTTACCAGCACTTCGGCTTGTGTTTTGTTTACTTGCGTGTCAGCTATCTTGCGCAAACGCACGATTGGATAAGGTTCAGTCCTAACGATACTATCAATTTGTGCTCTGCTATCACCTTTGATCAATACTCGCATTCTGCCATCAGGTAGCATCCGAGTGCGGATAATCGTGCAAATCAGACCGACATCATACACGTTTACGGTCATTGTGTTGTCGTTGTTCTTGTAGGCGGAAAAAAATACCGTCTTGGAGTTCTTTAGTTTATCCTCAATCGCTTGAATACAGGCATCATCATCAATAAACACAGGTATCAGCATGTGCGGAAAAAGAACTATGTCATCAAGCGGCACGAGCGGTAATTCAACTGTGTTTTTTTTGCTGGACATGAGTCTCCGTGCTGAATATCAGACGTAAACTCTTCGTCATTAGCATGACAGACTTGAGTGAGATGACGAGCAAAAAATGTGGCTGACAGGCAAAGCCACATAATTTGTCGGTAAACCAACGCTGTTGGGCGGATAGGTATTATAATGCCCACTAAAAAATGCCATTTCTTCTCTTGTTCCCAAACATATGCTGGTTTCGGCTTCGCCAGACGCTGCGTTCACTCGGAAAACCAAGCAAGCTTGGTCTTTGCCTCGTTTCACTTACGTTGAATCAGGAACAAATTTTTTCGTTCTCACGAGCGCTCGAAGCGAAAATAATTTTTCCTGATTCTGATAAATACCAGCACTTGTCTTGCGGACAAAGCAAGTATATCTTGGCACAAGCGACTGTATAGCAGCAAACACCGATGCTTGCTTTCATACATTATCTATCTCAAATACAAGTGCCCAAAGGCACTTGTATTTGAGTAGAGTTAACAGTCGCCGATAGGCGCA
>JAPPIL010000277.1 GCA_028877195.1 Pseudomonadota bacterium | reverse complement strand
ATGATACTTCTGCTGTTCAGCTTCTTTGATAACAACGATTGGATCAGATGCATACATCCAACCGATGACGAATAACTGCAAGATGCACACAGATAAAAGCCCAAGGTTGATTAGCTTGTGCATGCGCAGTAGTGCATTGATGTCCGTCCATGCTCGTAATGAACTAGATTTTTTCATAATGTCCTCCTATGTAAAATGTGAAGTAAGAAGTCAGGGGTTTCACCCCTGAAACCCTGACAAGCTTTTTGAAAAAAGCTCGACCAAAAATTTTTAAATTATTAATCATTTAAATCTCCCCAAACCCCTGCTGATATGGTTCATAACAGGGCGAGCCATAACCTTCCCCGCATCCCAAGTTCTAGCCATCCCTTGTCTTGCCGCTTGTTTTGCATACACCTTCGCAGCGCTCACCGCCGCAGTAGCAGGTGCTAACGCTAACCCCGATGCTGCTGTCTCAAGCCCATCGTTGATAAGTGAGCGAGTGGCAAGAGGAATAAATAGCATGCTCAAGCCAATACAGAGGTTCATAATGATCGCTAAAATATAGTCTTCCATGTCGCTTGCTTGGTGCTCCATCGCCAACTTCAGCAGCAACACACTAAGCACTGTCCATAACAGTTTCCAGACAACCACCTTCACCAAGCCTTTGTATAAATTCACGGTAACGTTGGCCGTTGATTTAGCTACGTAAGCCAAGATCATCAACGGTGATAAGGTGTAAAGAACAACCCAAACAAAATTGATCAGTGCTTCAGTGACAAAGAATCCCAAGTAAGCAACGAGATAAGACAGCAATGCCAGCGTGTAGATAATATGACCCTGCAGATCAAATAGACCACTCGATGCATCGTTGTAATTCGGGCCTAAGTTTTTTAATACTTCCCAGACATCAGTGGTCTTATCAATTTTTCCAACAATGCCATCGCCAAGTTCTCCGATGATATTGATCGTGTATTCAAACGACAGTAGCAGAAGAATTGATACGACTACGCGCTTTAGAATATCAAATACATCAATACCATCACGCTGTGCCTTGAAGAACTCAAGCACGACGAGTATCAGCACAACAGGCGCTAACAACAACCAGTAAAGTTCAAGTATCTCACCACGAATATCCTTCGCTACCCCGACAAGTTGATCAAACATCTAGAATTTTACGAACCTATCTTGGCGTTTAAAATTCTTGAATGCGTTGCCGATGTCTTTATCAACCTTCTGATAGGCGGCGATCTTTCCCTTGTCCTGTTTGTTTAGCATTGCTAACTGCTCGCTTTGCATTTTCAAACTCTGACTTTGCAAATGTATCAGCTTGTTAGTGCTATCCAAGATCATCGCATTTGATACTGCTGTCGCCCTTGCTGCTCCTTTAGGTGAAGCTGCTTGACTTTGCACTTTGAGCGAGCGTGAGTTGCTTTCTTGCGTTTTTGAGTATTGCTTGAATGAGTTTACCATCTGTAAAGATTCGGCTGCTGTCTGGTCATGGAGTATGTGCAATGCTTCTAAGGGTGAGTGCGGCACACGACCATAGATACGTGTGATAGTTTTGAGTGAGCTGTTGAAACTGCGCAGTTCGTTGAGGACACCTTGATCACTGACTGGCAAGCCTTCCATCAATCCTGTTATGTTTTCCAACCCCTGATGCAAAGTTTTGAAATAATTATCTGAGTGCTTGGCTTGCTTTAGCATGGTCTTGAGCTGCTCGTAACGTTTGTAGTTTTCATCAAGAACCTTTATTAGATAGCCTATCTGTGCCCACCCTGCACCGCCATCGCCGAGACTGAAGGCATTTGCAGGCAAAAAACATAACAGTACCACTAAAATTTTATTTTTCATTGTTACCTCCTAATTAAAAGTTTTTGGTCGAGATTTTTTCAAAAAGCTCGTTTGTTTTAAGGTGTGAAACCCCTTACTACCCTTCTTCCTCGTCACTCTATTCCCCCCAAAAGCCAACCTCTCCAGAACCTCAAGCTTACTCATACTTGGATTTTTCCTCTCCGTTTCAGCAATCAATGCCTTGTCGTTAGCATCTGATGTAGCAATCCAATGACTCAAAGGTTCGGGAATAAGACGTAAGATCGCTTCCCTCTCATCCTGCAGATAGTAGAACTCACTGTATTCACCCTTCTTGATCGTTAAGCTTTTGATGCACTCGACTTGTGTGGCATTGAAATCAAACGTCTTTTGAAAATCGTGCCAATCAACCTTACTTTGCCGCAGAATGATAACGCTGGTGGTATTGGTCATCAGGGCATCACGCAAAGCCTTATCTGCCATGAAGTCACGATAGTTCTGGCTTAAACACCAAATGCCACTCTTAAACTTGCGCCAAGTGCGATAGCAGGTGATTACAACTTGCCGTGCTAACTCTGATTGAAACAGGCGTTCGGCTTCGTCGATGATTAATAGATACTCACGTTCAATATCAGAAGAAGCAACATCTTGAATGTGCGAGGTCAAGAGCAATAGCAGCACGTCTTTAAGGTCTGCATAGTTGCTTAACTGCTGCACCTCGATAGACACTAAATCTTTCGACAACTCAACATTCGTCTGACCATCAAGCAGTTGCCCATAAGCCGATGTGCCTGTCCAACTGTAAAGCACCTCACCAAACTTGCGTAGCTGCTTATCTTCATGGCTCTCAAGCAATGCCTTCAAGTCAGATAGTGTCGGTATCTTGCCTTTTGCATTGGTATAGATTCGATGCACCTGTTCTTCTAATAATGCCTTCTCACGCTTGCCGAGTGCTTGCTTGTCTTCGTCTTTTAAAATCATCTCAAGCACTGCCAAAACAGTGCGAATGCGAGAAGGAGTTGGTGTTGTCTCGCCTTTTTGTAAATCAAACATGTTGAGGCAGATGCCAGAGTTGAGATTTAAATCCAAAAACTCACCATCAAGCACTTCAACTAAACGTTTTGAGGATGCGCCGTTGTCTATCCATACGATACGTGGTCTGTTGCCGCGGTTCACCTTGCCATAAAACATCGCCATCAACTGCACGACTGCATAGCTCTTGCCACTACCTGAACTGCCAAAGACTATGCCATTCCAAGCAGGCAAGTGTTCAGCATAAGGG
>JAPPIL010000205.1 GCA_028877195.1 Pseudomonadota bacterium | reverse complement strand
TTGGTTTTTCCGAGTGAACGCAGCGTCTGGCGAAGCCGAAACCAGCATATGTTTGTGAACAAGAGGGGGAGAGCACGAGAGGGGGAACGCCTCTCGTATAAAAAATAGGCATTACTTATGCAACAAAGCCGGTTCAGGGGGAAGCCTCCCCCTAAAAACAAATAAGTCCACTGCTTTAGTATTGACGTGCCTTTAGGCACGTCAATACTAAAGCATGCCATAGTGCCGCAACTTCTTGCGCAACGTATTGCGGTTGATGCCAAGTAGTTTACCTGCTTTCGTTTGGTTGCCACCAACATGGCGCAACGTCTCTTCAACCAGCGGTCTCTCCACGCTTTCGATAACCTTATCGTAAAGACCGACATGAGGGTTGTCATCAAGCTTATCGACGAAATCCTTCACCTTCATCCTAATCATGCCATCAAGCGATGCCGAACCCGCTTGACCCTTGCCGTATGGTGTTTGTGCTGTGTCAGTTTCCAAAACCACAAGTCCTTGTATCTATTACAAAAATAACCATAGATGACTACCAGAAATACATTTTACTCGTCAACATTCTTTCATCGGTAGTGTTGTTGCAACTGGCAACAAAAGCGACTACTACGTGCTATAATCATGGTATGCAACCACCAAAAACGCCAATACGTTGCGCATTGATCATCGTTAGCATATTGCTTATGCTCGCTGTTCATGGTGCAGATGAATTCTTCGATCGCCTCCAAAACAAGGATTTACAGCTGCAGCGGGAGCTTAACGATGCTGCTGGAAGTCTAGTCGCTAACCTGCGCACGAAAGCACAAACTATCGCTAACGACAAGAGTATCGCCAAGAACATGACTTGGAAACTTCGGCATTCTGTGCGCAAAAGCATCGCTAATGTCGTTGACAATGAGCAGGTGGCAATCTTCAATCGTCAGTGCGACCAACTGTGGGGCGATGAGGTAGCGGCGGCGACGACGGCTTGTAAGAATATTATCGTCAGGGGACAAGAAACTTACGTTGACCAACGTCATCTCACTATCACGCACGGCGAGCACTTTAACTCTAACAACAAGATACTTGTCTTGGTCAGTGCGATGATTGATAGGGATGCCTACCAGCGACAAGGCTATCGTATCGTTGCTAGCAATAACGAGATTAGTGGTCTTGCTTATCAACATCAGGACTCGTTCTGGCGCTACATGAGTGCTAACGCTGACTTCTATCGGCAAGTCATTGCCAAACTCCAGTGGACTCTCTATCTACTCATGCTGTTGTTGCTGATAAATGTTGGCTTGCTCAATCACAAATTCAACAAGCGGGTGCAGGCGGCGTTTAAGTATCTACAAAATTGGAGCAGTTCCTCGCCAGCAAGCACCGATAAACAACTGCGGGGTATTACCGCTAACCTTACGAGTGAGATTGCGACACATGTTCAGCGGGCGACACAGATCGAGAAACAGCTGCAAGAGCAAAGCAAGAGGTTAAACGAAGCGCTACGCAGGGACAAGATGATACAAGCGCAACTTGAGCGCCAAACGTTTCTGATTGCGGCATTACAGCAGGTTAAGGATTTGAATGCCTACTTCTTGAGTAGCAACCGCACCAGCCAAAACCTTGCCCAAAACCTGCATCGCAGCATGACAAGTTTACAACAGGAAGAATTAGATGAGATGTTTGCTATTTGCCAAAAGTGGGAACATGAGTTCAGTCAACGCCACTTTGTTAATTTTCTCGGTTCATACCACAACTCTGATCAAGATAAACTGCTCACCCATCTTCAACAAGACCTCTTTCAACTATTCGCCGTTACCCGCTCGTTAGCTTCAGCTTGGCAGGACATCGTGCGCCTCACTAAACAGATCGACAACTGCGCCCAAGAACTCGACAAACCACTGCTACGCTGGGAACAGGTGCTTGCCAATAACCAATTGGGCATTGATACGCCAAGGGCTTGATTTGCTGGTAGGATTTGCCGCTCTGTGTTACGAGTTCCAATTTTTTATGCGAGGTCATATACCCGAACATGCCCTTTGGTATGTTCAATTCCCCTCATCATATGCCAAAGGGTATGTTTCTGCTCTTGCCTATTGTTTCTCTTTCAAAAAGTTTGGAAGTGGTGTTGCTCCCTGAATATGCTAAAGGGCATGTTTCTCTACTCTATGTTTAATTTCCGCTTAAAGAGGATTTTCCCTTTTTCATCGTAAGAGGTTGCATATAGATGTAGTCCCTTACTGCCTTCACTTACCTCAACCAGCATGAAATTGTTTGTCATGTCTTGCCCTTCTATTCGTAAGGGGTTGGGAAATAAAAACGGTCTGGGAAGACTCTGTATCGGACTAGAGGTAAGCTCATAGGTTGTATACCCTACTCTATCAGCAGGTATTTCCATAATCTCGGTGAAATGACGATCCCCTGACAAGAACACCACTTTAGTATCAATGGCTTTGATCGCCTGCAAAAATTCCGCGAACCGTTGGGGGCGCTGTCCCTGAAAAGAATCTTTGGGGGCATAGCCACCAAAAAATTGATCGCCGCTGATGATGAAGGCATGCTCCTTGCCAGTTAAGTTGTCTAGCAACCACTGTGATTGTGCTTTGCCAAAATGCCATTCGGGTGTCGCCCCGATAGGGGTGCGGAAGGTGCGGTTATCGAGCAGGAAAAAATTAAATCCATAAATATCAAGCTCACTTGCCACCCCAATGTTTGGCATCGAGAAGTTATCGCTATCATCACTAGCAAAGAAGGTTTTGAAAACAGTCAATGACTGCTGCTTGTAGGGATACTCGCTCCCAGCATTATTCAAGCCAAAGTCATGGTCATCCCAAGTGGCAACAACTGGCACTAGTTGTTTGCTCCTAAATAAACCAAGCCTCTCTCTAGTTTGAAAATTGCGTTCCCATAGGATACTTGGACTAGTCTGTTCAACAGGAAAATCAGCATAGACATTATCACCGATTAGGAAGATAATATCTGGGTTTAATCCAACCATGTGCCGCCAAATATCCCCCTTTTCAAGGAAATCAACCATACATGAACCGAAGGCGAATCTTAAATCCCCTCATATGAATGACCGCTGAGCAAGAGAAGAAGTGGTTTTTTTTGGTTTGA
>JAPPIL010000014.1 GCA_028877195.1 Pseudomonadota bacterium | reverse complement strand
TTGACTTGGGATTTTTTTATAATAATTTTTTTTTTCTTAATAAAACAATAATTTTTTTGCAAAAAAATGGTTTGGTGGTGGGTTGTATGGTACCTTCCCTCCCCACAATAAAAGGAGAGATGTTACTTATACAACAAAGCCCCGTCCCCCCTCCTCGCATAAATCAATCTTGTCCCAACAGCACTGACACTACATCACCCACGTCGTGGCGAAATAAAAATTCTAAATGTTTGACATGATGCATTGGCACTTCGGAAACCTTGCCTGCTTTGGGGGTAAACACCCCGCCTCGACCACGCGTAACGGCATCTTGGATTGAATAAACACAATGCATTTGCAAAGCATCGGGGAGAGAACAGTCCCGCAGTTGCCGCAAGAGATACGAGTTCGGGCGCATTTGCCAGAGGTCGTGCCAGTAAAGCGCAAATGGTGTCGCAATGCCGATATACGTCAGCCTACTACCACAGAAAGGTGTTGCCATCGTGATAAGCTTGGAACAGTATTTGCTCCCTCCCATCTTCAGCAACCACCATAAGGCGACTAGCCCCCCTTTTGAATGCGCAACGATGTTTATCCGCTGCAAGTCATGCTGTTCAAAGAGTAGCTTGAGTTTCTTATCCACCGTCTCGGCACTGCTGATGATACTCTCGGTGAAGAATGCCCCAAACAATCCACCAAGATTAAAACAGATGACATCATGACCACGATTAGTCAACATTCGCTCTAACGTGGCAAGGCAACTACGTGAAGAGAAGAACCCATATAACAACAGAATCGGTGGTTTGTCGGAACTAAACCCTTTCCTAATAACGATTTCATTATTCTCATGAAGTTCATCAATCACCTCCCGATATGAAGCGACCACCTGCTTAAATAAACTGACACGGCGACTAAAAATAAAGTCAGCGACCACGACATAGACAAGCACTGCTAACCACATGGCAAACGTTACCCCCAGCGTGGTGATTACCTTTTGCCAAAGTAGCAGATCGCTCATCACTAGCCATCCAACCAACAAAGCCTCAATAAAAGAACAGATGAATGTGATGGCGATAAACTGCCAGCGGCGAAAAAAAAGCAAACCAAAGAGTAGTGAACAAAGATCAAAATACAGTAGCGGAAATAACCGCAAGAGTAGAATAATCTTGATATGCTGTGCTTTGATAAGCTTATGGGCGTTTGGAAAATTTCGTCGCAGCCACCCCTTGATTACATGCTCACTGATCGCTCTCGCACTCATATAGAGCAACAAACTAGATAAAGTCGCCCCCACCGCACTGCTGATTGCACCCAGCCAAATGCCAAAATTTTGCGCACCAACAACGTAAGTCAATGACACAGGCGTAAATAACAGCGGTCGGATACTTGCCAACGCAAGAAAATTAGGTAGGCTTAGGGCACGATTATCTGCGATCAAACAGTCTAATACTGCCCCGCCACAAATCCTGCGCCAAACACTCAAGACCACCACCACCAGTATGGTGATGATCAAAGCTTGAATGCCCAATGATACACCGATGCGCAGGAAACGCTTGGGCTCTTCCAAGAATAGACTCTCTAACTAAAAAGCTTGCGTCATGCGACGCGGCAACAGGACAGGCTAGTCCACAACTGCCAACTCAATCAATTACTGCTAATCTACTAGCCTTTAGCACGTAGCTCTTCGTCGATTATCTTCTTGAAAGCACTAAACGGCACAGCTCCCGATAATCTGCGGCCATTGATGAAGAAAGCAGGCGTGCCTGTAACTCCTAAACGCACACCAGATTGGAAGTTATTATCAACCGCCGCCGCTACCGCCGTGTCTTTCAAGCATTCCTGCCATTTTGGTTTATCGACACCGACACGATCAGCGTAACCCTCAAAGTCTTTATCAGATAAAGCTGATTGATTGTTGAACAACACGGCATACATTTGCCAAAATTTACCTTGCTTCATCGCACAGCGGGCAGCAATTGCCGCAGGTTTGGCGCGATCATGGAAACTCAATGGAAAATCACGCACGATCCAACGCACCTTGCCACGATACTTCGTCAAAACTTCTGTCGCAGTGGGAATTATCCGCGCACAAAACGGACATTGATATTCTGAATACTCAACAATCGTTACACAATCATCGCCACGACAACTTATTGGCTTGGTCTCGGTATCCTTTGCTCCATAACGCACAGGGTCGGCGCTGGTAACCTTAATGTCAAAGCGTGGTTCAATCGGTTTTGGATAATTGATGACCAGCTTGCCACTAGCAAGTGCTGCGTCAACGATGCCGTTTAACAACAACTGTTGCTGCTCACTTTGCAGATACTTCTTGACCTCTGTGCGCCTCTCGGCAGCCGTAAGCTTGGCAAACTGCGGATGCTCCTTTAGTTGCTCAAGCATCTCATCTTCACGCTTCTTGTCTACCTTCACATGCTGGGCAAAATAATCTCGCTTCTCTTGGGCAAGCGATTTTTTGCTCTTTAGCGCCCGCTGCTCCCAAAAATAATCAAGGTATTTTGCACGAGCCTCATTCTCAATTAAACCGTAGCGTTTATTTTCAATTTCATAGAATTGCTGTTTGTTCTTCTGGGCAATTTCATCCATCATTGTCGGATGGTCGTGGATAGTGAATACAACTTGTTGCTTGACCGCTTGTGTCTTTGCTGCCTCTGCCTGTTTGCTAGCCGCACCGCTGTCGTTCTTGCCTACGGCGCTGTTGTTCTTGCCTACGGCGCTGTTCCCAACAGCAGTGCTTTGATAACTAAATAACATTACTATAACTGTAAGCACATAAGATCGCATGACCACCTCCCCCGCTCCTAGCTAAATAGACTGGCTAAAATACTAATATAAACAATGAATTGACGAATTACGAGAATTGTTTTCCAACGCCAGATACGACACGTGCTTGCCATAAAATAACAGCATTAAGTGAAGACAGACCCCCCGGCTTTGTTGCATAAGTAATTCCTATTTTTTATGCGAGGAGCGTGAGCTTCGCAGACTTCATGCACTCCGATCGAACATGGCAAGCAAGCTTGCCTGTCCTCTCTCCGTTTTGAAGTTCCCCCTCTCGTGCTCTCCCCCTCTTGTTCACAAACATATGCTGGTATTGAT
>JAPPIL010000132.1 GCA_028877195.1 Pseudomonadota bacterium | reverse complement strand
GTATTTGCAGTTCATGCCCGCCAACGATGCCCCGCAATGTTTATCGCTACACCCAGCTCTACGCACGTATTTTTGGAAACGTTTTGGCGGCGTGCATTGCTTGTAGTATCTTCCACCCTCCCGCAAGTAGAAGTGCTTGATGCGCGAAAATACATGCGAAAAACCATGCGTAAACGAAGAAAACTTTTGCGCACTGCGCGTTGATGAGCCATCGTATGCCTGCCAGCCCCAGAGATTATACTTCTCACGGGCGATTCGCGACGAACCCCAACCCGATTCTAATGCTGATAGCGACAACGCAAAGATAGGGTTTACCTTCAATACTCCCATGACAAAACCTAAGCCGTGCATAACATCGTTAAGACCGCCAGTTTTGGCAACGGTGTTTTTGAGCGGTGATTTAGCCGAGAGATTTTTCTTGTTGACTAGGTAAAGGCGCATGACTGGAATTGAGACTTCAAAAGGTATCTGTAGTAAGTCTTGCGTGTAAATATCACCTTTGCATATCTTGCCACTGACACAGCCAGCGAGGGGAAGACCTGCGGTATCGGATACTTTCTCGTCATTGCCACAAGCGACAAGCAGCAGGAGGCTAAATAAACTAAATAGAATAGTCTTCACACCTGTCCTGTAAAAAATTGTTGATATTGTTCATCTGTAGTCTGATTTTATCGCCCCAAGAAGAATCCGAAGCATACCGACAGTTCATTCCTGCGAGCGATAGTCCGCAAGCATTGCTTGCCCGTTTGCGGCCATCCGCACAGATGACCTCCCTGTTGTCGCTACAGTCTTGGTAGAATTTACCACCCTCGGTCAGATAACTTGACTTGATCCGAAAGAACACGCGGTTAAACCCTTCGGCGTAAGTTGAAAATTCATAAGCACAGTCATAAGGACAAGAGTCTTTTGCTCCGTAGCCCCAAAGATTAGCCTTGTCTTTAGCGATGCGTGAACGCCCCCAGTTTGATTCATGGATCGACAGGGCGAGAGCAAACACAGGGTTAATACCATAGAGTCCTTTTACCAGATACAGCCCATGAATCAAGGCATCAAGGTCATTGATGCCATTGGTTTTGGTTCTAAACGGCGAGTTGTGCACATTGTCCTTGCTGATTAAATATGCACGCAAAGCCTCGTTAGTCGCAATATCAGGGACAGCGAGCAGGTCGCGCGTCATCGTATCTTTACATAGATTCTTGCTCGTGCGGCAAGCAGCAAGCTGAAGTTCATTCGGTGGCTCTGAACCGCAACTAACGGCAACGACAATACCCACAACAGTTAGGATGATCTGTCCAATGCGTTGACGCAGAACACTATTAGGCATGACATCTAACCCACATGTAAAGTAGCTAATGGCTTGTAAACATAAGCTTATTGTAGCATAAAACAAGCTGCTTGATGGAGGTGAGACTATGGCAACACGCGTGAGGTTTAGCATGACAGCATTCTTACAGGTTACTTTAGCGATTGTCGCGGTGCTGTTGTTCAGCCCAAACTCTTTACTATCTGCAGATGATGCTACACAGGGCAAGGATGTTGCGAAACTCAAGAGCAGGTTGCCGATGCTCCAACTTGCTGCGGCTGCACACGAGGCACAGATAAAAGTTCTAGTGGAACGGGGCAAAAGCTATCAATACCAGTTGCTTGCTGGGGATAACAAAACGGTTCAGCCTGTGAGTATCGCTGCTCTGGGGTGGGGTAATTCACCACACATTATTCATCATCTGTCTTTCAGCGGTTTACAAGCGCGACACCAGTATATTCTACAGGTAAAAGACCCAACGACTGCGAAACTGCTTGACAGTCGCACCCTCCAGACCTTATCGCTTGCAGATGGTGGAAAAAGCGTGCGCTTTGCGGTCGCCTCATGCATGTATGACAAGTATGAAGAGCAGCGTAGTGTTTGGTCGGTGCTGGCTGCTCAGAAACCAGACCTTATCCTGATGATTGGCGACAATGTTTATGCTGACAAGGATATTGCGGGGGAAAGTTTTACCCGTGGGCAAGGCAAGCAGGCATATACACAAGAGATTGCTACTCCTGCCGAACTTTGGCGACGCTACGCTGAAACACGCAAGACGCTTGCGATTTTTCACAACGAGCATCTAATTCCTGTGCATGCAGTCTGGGACGACCATGACTATGGCATGAACAATGGCGATCGCACCTACCCTTACAAGCATCAAGCAAAGGCGATATTCAAAACTTTTTTCCACGGCCATGCAACCGCTGGTGTCCACATGTCAGGGCTAGGAGTGGGAAGCTACCTGCGCTTGGGAGATTTTGGCTTCTTCATGCTGGATAACCGTTTTTTTCGCTCCCCTAATGCCAATGCTCACACAGGCAAAGTGGCGAGAACCGCTGCTGGCGATGCAGCGCACTTTGGTGAACAGCAATTGGCATGGTTGCGCAATCATTTGCGCGGCCGCAAGCATGCTTTTTTATTTGCTGGCAACCAGTGGTTTGCGGACTACCATCGCTTTGAGTCATTTGCTAATAATCACCCCAACCGTCTCCAACACTTCATCGCCAAGCTAAAAACCGTGCCAACCAAACTTCTGTTCTTTTCAGGTGATCGCCACCTATCAGAAATCATGGCACTGCCTGCGTCGCAGTATCTGGGCTATCAAACCTATGAGTTTACCAGTAGCCCGATCCATGCCAAAGTATATCCAAGTGATTGGGACAAGACACCGAACAAGCTCCAACAGCGTGGCGTAAGTGAGCAGTATAACTTTTTGCTATTGAATGCTGCTCTTACCAAAGATGCCAAAGACAAAGAAGCAAAGGGCAATGGTTACGACAACAAGCTAACCATCAACACCAGTGCTATGAATCACAAGGGTGAAACTCTGTTTACCCATGCGGCGCACATAGATTTTTGAGAGTCATTGGAAGATATGGCACAGCATGGCCTCGCATCCGCTCGTTACGCTGTGATTGCACGGGGGCTCGGGCCGCCCCCGCACCCCGCAAGGACTCGGAGATGTCCTCTGACTAACGTATGACCATACGACTGTTTGCCAAGGTGGGGTTGTCAGCAGTAGCGCGGCGGCGCTATCTGCTTCCCTGGGGGGGGGGGGGGGGGGGGGGGGGGGGGGGGGGGGGGGGGGGGGGGGGG
>JAPPIL010000036.1 GCA_028877195.1 Pseudomonadota bacterium | reverse complement strand
TCCTCGCGCTCCTCCCCCTTTCGGGCACAAACATATGCTGGTTTGAGTCAGAACAAACTTTTTATCATTCGTATGACTCATGACAAAATAGTTTTTCTGACTCTGATAAATCAAGCATCTGTCTTGCGGACAAAGCAAGTCTGTCGTAGCACAAACTCCTCTGTTATGAGCGCAGAGTCTGTCGCTCGTAGAGCAACTAACGCTCTTTCGTATACACACAGAAAATAGGTGTTACTTATGCAACCAGGAGGCGCACGTAGGCAATGAGTCGCACTGCTTCCAACCTTTTGTTTATTGCCTGCTTCTTGGCGATGTTTTTAACGCTATGCTTTTTGTATCAAGCAGTGTTGCTGGATGTTGCTTTAGCGCTGTTGCTATATTTTCTCTTTGGTTCACTCGTCGATTATCTCGACCACAAACTACGAATACCGCGGGCATTAGCAATCTCTGCTGTAATAGTGCTAGTTTTGGCAGGCATCGGGGTGGTGTCCGCATACTTTGCCCCTATAGTTTACACCCAGATTATGAGTATTATTCAATCTATCCCTAATGCCGTAAATAAAATCACTTACGAGTGGTTGCCGATAATCAAGAGCTACGTTGAATCGCTTGGCATGGTTGACGCTCAGCAGATAGACTTGTGGTGGCGTGAAGTGAAGGTAACTTCGCAAGCGACCAGCCAACTACAGCAGGCCGTGAATCGAATTTGGTCGTATGCTCCAAGCTTGTTTGACGCATTGCTACACGTGGTGCTAGTGCCGATAATTGCTTTCTTTTTACTCAATAACCCCCGCCGCATTCGGGAAAAGATTGCTTTACTTATTCCGCGCAGTCTATTGCCGCATGCGACCCGTATCAGCAACGATATAAACGCAACCCTGCGGTCGGTGCTGAATGGTCAAGCAATGGTCGCCCTAGTGCTGGCGGTGCTGTATGTCATCGGTTTTTCAATCGTTGGTCTTAAAGCGGCGATCGCGGTTGGTTTAGTCGCTGGTGTCTTTCGTCTCGTGCCCTACTTTGATTTGATCGTTGGTGTGATGTTGAGTGCGTTGCTGATTATTTCTGATTTTCCTGGTTGGGGGCAGGTCATCGGCGTGGGGATAGTGATAGCAATGGTTCAAGCATTAGATGCTATGATTATCACGCCTCGCATCATGGGGAATAGCACAGGCATTCATCCTTTGTTGATTATCTTGTCGGTGTTGAGTTTTGGGAGTTTGTTCGGTTTCTGGGGAATTTTATTTGCTATTCCAACTATCGCAACCGTCAAAGTATTGGTAATTCAACTGTTGCCTATTTATCAAAAATCTAGGCTATACGACCCTTCCAATTGAAATAGTATCCCCATAAGTTATACTATGTTGCGCAGGGGGAGCGGATGAACCAACCGCAACATGTGGCAATAATCATGGATGGTAACGGGCGTTGGGCTTCGGGACGTGGCATGCCGCGTTATCATGGTCATCGGGTCGGAGCGGAAAGTGCGCGTGAAATCGTGCGCACGGCAGGAGAACTAAAACTCAAAGCTCTAACTCTTTACACCTTGAGTGGTGATAACTTCAAACGTAGCAAGCGTGAGCTTGGGTTTATCTTTGCCTTGTTGGATCACTATCTGTTGCGGGAACGGCAAGAACTGCAAAAAAACGGCGTGTGTTTGCGTGTTATCGGTAGTATTGAACGCTTGCCACCGAAGACACAGAGCATGCTGCAGGAAACCGAAGCTTATCTTCAGGCTGGCAAGGGTATGGTATTGAGCATTGCTTTGGACTATCATGGTCGCAGTGAGATAAGTGCCGCTTGTCAGCGAGTCGCAGAGTTGGTGGCTACAGGGGCGATGCAAGCAAACGAGATAACTGATGCGACTGTCGCCAATCAACTTCAAACCGTTGCTTTACCTGAATTGGACTTACTAATTCGCACGGGTGGTGAACAGCGGATTTCAAATTTCTTGCTTTGGCAGTTGGCTTATGCGGAACTTTACTTTACTCCCACGTTGTGGCCTGACTTTCGGGCGGCGGATTTTTTGGTGGCGTTAGAGGCATTCGGCAAATGTGAGCGGCGCTTTGGTTTAGAGCAGGTTTCTATGACAACAGGTTCACCATGACAACAGGTTCACGCATCGTTAGTGCTTTGATTCTTGTGCCTATCGTTGCGGCGGTAATTTTTTATGCCCCGTCTTGGCTACAGGCCGCGGCGGTGGTGCTTGTTAGTGTGGTGTCGGTGTTTGAACTGGCGATGATGCTTATTCCGCCGCTACAGCTATTGGGTCAACCAGTTGCTGACATCAAGTTGGCGAGACGGGGGGCGGCTGTCGGTGCACCTTTGTGTGTATCGTTGTTGACCGCTGGGTTTCTCGTTTGTTTTTTTTACTTCCATCACCCAGTTACGATAATTGCGATGGTGGTCTTGTTGGCATGTATTGGTGCGGCATGGTGTGGTGGAATTGCATACAAGCTCGGCTCAATTGTCGGGATGCTGGTGAGCTTTTGTTATGCTTGTTTGCCATGGGTTTGCGTTTGGTATCTGATGCGTAGTGGCAATATACACGAGCTGGTCTATCTGTTCACAGTTGTTTGGTTATCGGAGGCGGCGGCGTATTTTGGTGGGTTGAAGTATGGCAAGCGCCCGTTAGCAAAGCTAATCTCGCCGTCGAAAACGTTAGAAGGTCTTGCCTTTGCTTTGCTGGCTGGGGTGGTGGTGGCGGTGTTGCTTGCGCCTCTGTTGCGTTGGGGGATTCCGATTTACATTTACCCTGGCGTTGGTATAGCAACAGTGTTGATCGCGACTGGCGGTGATTTACTGATGTCGGTATGCAAACGCTTCTCTGGTGTTAGTGATTCTGGCTCGCTCATTCACGGTCATGGCGGAATACTTGATTGTGCCGATGGAGTGCTCGCGGTCGCACCATTCTTACTGCTATGGACAATGTGGCTTGATTAGCTCTTTTTTTTCCAATCCTTTCATCGCAATTGTTTTGCTCATCGGTTTACTGGTCTTCGTCCATGAACTAGGGCATTATCTCGTCGGCAAGTGGTGCGGGGTAGGGGTTGAAGTCTTCTCAATCGGCTTTGGCCCGCCGCTGTTGAAATGGCAACGCAATCATACTGCTTATCAGTTGGCGGTCGTTCCGTTGGGTGGCTATGTCAAATTTGCTGGGTCATTGCC
>JAPPIL010000067.1 GCA_028877195.1 Pseudomonadota bacterium | reverse complement strand
GGCCCCCTCCTAAACCTCTTGCTACACACTAACTTGCCGTTGCTTCACCAGTTATACAACAAAACCGGGGAAAGCCCTCCGCATAAAAAAAATCTAAATTCAATTCTTCGCTTGACGATATAAATGGGCATGAACATTGCGACGAAGTGCCCATTTTTTATTTTGCTATGCACTTTTGTGGGTGTTGCTTGCTACAACATGTCGGAATACGAGGTTGCTTCCGAAGGACAGCAGAGCCGCCAGTTAAAATACGCCATCAACCTCTCGCTGGGTGCTAACTTCGGTGTCATCGGTCATATGTATTTGCGAACTGTTGCCAATAATCAAGGCATCGAGGTGCATGGTTGGATAGAAAAAAATCTGCGCAACAGCAAGAGCGATAGTTTAGGCGAAGATGCTGAACAAGTGCGCTCATACCAGCTAGACGATGGCTTTGCGCTCAACAGTAGCACTAATAATTACAATGGCTTTACTTTACCCTTGCGCCTTCAACATCTGATGGCAAAGCGCATTGAACAAATAACCAAGATTGCGGAACTGTCTGCCGAGATTAGCCGCGAAGAACAGAGGCTATTCAGCGTTGCTGAAAGCCTATACAAGGACTTTGCCAGACTAGCCATCGCGAAACAGAGGTCGCTGTCGGGGTTAGCAGAGCAGAGAAATATAGAGTTTGCGGGGAAGCGGTTCAGTAAAAATTTAGCGGCTGTTAAAGAGAAGATCGCACAGCGATATAGTGAGTTAGCCACTATAGACTATGAAACCAAGAAACTCACAGTAGCACCCAGCATCTATAGAACTAACACTCCCACTATCGTGGATGACTTGTTTAGTCGTGCGTCGGCTTTTCAAACACAGCATGCGGGTGTGCAGGAAGCACCTATGCTCCCAAAGTTTAACGCCCGTGGTGATGTTCCGACGCAACTGCGATACTTTGAAGATGTCGTGCGTCAGCTCGTAATTCTGCAGCAGGCAAAGCTCCAGCTAGCATCAGCTTTGTGTGCTATTTATGAGCCGTTCCAAACGAATTATTACTTCAGTATGGGGGGTGTCCAAGAACATCTACGACTAATGCTGACCACCGTAGATGATGGCAAGAACTCGTTTGCCCGCTACAAGGTCAAGGCACGTGGACAAAACAACAAACAATTCGATTTCGGCTACACTGACCATGACCGTAGTGGCATGGTGGTTAGCATGCGCTTGAACCTAAAACCTTTAGGAGGAGCAAAGGGCTTATCCAAATTAGACCTCACTCTTCAGTAGTTGCCCGTTGTCCGCTTTTAGCACCATTGGCAACGAGTAACTCGATTATGCTGCGCAATGTGTCGATGTTGTTGTCTGTATGTGCAGTGGGCATAGGGTAATCCAGCATTCTCTGGAGTCCACTCTGCAAAATATCAAGTGCGGTCTCGTTCTGTAGCACAGCATTAGGGTTTGCTCCGTGCGCAAGCAAAATACGTATCAGTTCAAGATAGAGATCGCGATTCAACTTACTATAGTTGTAGTAATTAGAAGTAATTTTTTGTGCTATGGCGATAAGTGCCGTTTCACCGTTCTTTTGCGTTTTGTTTGGATCAGCACCGTGTTGGAGCAGTAATTGGAAGCTACTTGGCATAACACCTGACCTTTTAACTGCGGAGACGAGTGGCAGGCTGCCGTATGTATCAGGCTCATTCGGGTTAATGCCATACTCCAATATTTTTCTGACAACACTCTCATGTGCCGTCAAAACACCGTGTCCAGTCATTTTTTCTGCTAGAGCAAACTTATTGACATCGTTGTCCAGAAGGAAGTTAATCACTAGTTCAGTGTAGTTGTGGCTACGGGAGAAGAGCATTGACAATGCTACTTGTGCCACTTCTTGGTCTTGAAGATCCAAACCATGGGCAACGAGGCGGCGATAAATGTCTAAACGACCTTGGCGAGTAGCTTTTTCAATCAGGCCATGCATTGTTTTGGGGTTATGTCCCTGTTCGGCAATCGCCATCGCTACCAGCCTATCCTCTTGATGAGTCAATTCTGCGATGTCATATTCATCCTGATTGCTCCACTCATCATCATCAGAGTTGCCTCTATACCTAAAACTAGCATTCGCATGTATTAGCTCTCGCACCATGTCCCAGTCTTTAGCAAGTATCGCCCAGTGCATGGGCTTCCAGCTTCTGTTATCTCCTCTGTTCACCCCACCGATTGCCCTAAGTAGAATGGCACAGCAAGCAAAATGCCTGTTTTGTTCCGCAATATGAAAAGGGAATTCACCCGCAGCGTTTTTTGCTTTGGGGTTAGCGCCAGACTGCAAAAGCATTTCAATCGTCTCACGGTCGCCTGCTTTGGCAGCAACAAACAACATCTCGGTGTATCGTTTTGCTCTTACCCTTCCAGCTGGACTACTGGCTTCCTGCTGATCTAGTGCCTCTGCAACTTCGTCAGCGGTGAGTGCAGCTGCATTGCGAAGAATGAGACCTATTTCGCCTGTTTCATCATACGATTGCTGAGTGCTGGAATCATGCAGGTATTGTGAGTAAAGATCATAAGCTGTGTTGCCATCAGCATTCATTAGGTTCGGGTCAGCACCGTTGGTAATTAAAAACGCAAGCACGTCGGCTTGGTTGGAGATAACTGCTTGGTGCACTGCGGTATTGGCTTGTGGATCGCGGCTGTCGATTGGGATCTGATTGATAATCTTTGCGACAACAGCGACTTCACCTCGTTGCACAGCAGGCATTAGTTTGCTGATGCTGTTTGCTAAAGCGTTAGTTGCTAGCAGCACTAGCGTCATGAGCAGGGCAGTTTGTGGCAAGTGCCGTGCCTCCATTTGAAAAAGTGCTGTGCCTTCTAGCACAAGATACACACATAGTCTAGCTTCGTGATTGTCCCGACTTTGTCGCGTAAGCAACGTCTCTCTCTTTATTATACGAGAGAGCGTTCCCCTCTCTCGTGCTCTCACCCCTTTTGTTCACAAACATATGCTGGTTTGAGTCGGAAACAAAATTTTATTCGCTCACGAGCGCTCGCCTCATAAATATTTTTTTCCGACTCTGATGAGACCAACATATGTCTGACGACTATACAGCTTGCGCCTATCGGCGACAGTGTTCTCTACTCAAATATGAGTGCCTTTTGGCACTCATATTTGAGATAGATGATGGACAAACCAAGGGTGTGTGTTAGCGCAAGCGATA
>JAPPIL010000228.1 GCA_028877195.1 Pseudomonadota bacterium | reverse complement strand
TTTCCGAATGAGCGCAGAGTCTGTTGCTCGTAGAGCGACTAACGCCTCTCGTATACAAGACGATAGGGGGGAGGTGCGGAGGGGGGAAAGCCCTCCGCAAAATAAAATGTTTGGACTATTCATCGCAGGAACAGGGACGGATGTCGGCAAGACAGTGGTAGCGACAGCACTTCTCTGTGGGCTACGGTCAAGGAGGCGGGGCGGTTATTGGAAACCTGTGTCTTCAGGTCGTCCGTGCGATAGCGCAACGGTAGCAGAACATGCCAAGCAGCAGGTGATAGCCCCTCGCTACTCCTACATGACCCCCGCATCCCCACATGTCGCGGCAAGATTAGATGGTAAGCCTGCGGTAGACATACCGACGTTGTGCAAACATTGGCATACCCTGCAACAACAGGAAAATTATGATTTACTACTGATTGAAGCAGCGGGTGGCATGTGTGTGCCACTTAACGATGAGTTGCAGACTTGGTTTGATTTTCTCCTTCAGACACCTGAATTACAGACCATTCTTGTCGCAAGTAGCGGACTCGGAACATTGAATCATACCGCCCTAACTCTTGAAGCATTTCAACAACGCGGCATCAATGTCCATGCTATTATCTTAAGCGGTGAGCAGTTTCACGATAACGCCGCCACTATGCAACGCCGCTATCCCGATGTGCCGTTAATATCATTCGCACATTGCGAAAATTTGTCCAATTCACCCGACTGGCAATGTCAATGCGATGAGCTGGCGCAAAAGCTTCTAACAACTTTGCAACCAGCCAACCACAACGCTCAACGACCAGATGCTTGGCTAACGATGGACAGACAACATGTGTGGCATCCATTCACCCGCACGCTAACAGCAGAAGCGATTGTATCAGCGTCAGGTGTCTGGCTACAGACAGCATCGGGACAGCGGATGATTGATGGTATCGCATCGTGGTGGACATGTAATATCGGTCATGGTCGTCCCGAAATAGCCGCCGCTTGTGCTGAACAATTGCGCACCTGCGATCACGTTGCCTTTGCTGCCTTGACGCATGAACCAGCCGCAAGGTTGGCACACAAAGTCGCAAAGATGACTGCTGACCTTTTGCCACGAGTCTTTTTTTCCGACAATGGTTCAAGTGCTGTTGAAATCGCAGCCAAAATTGCCTTTCAACTTCAACAACAGCGTGGCTTGACCAAAAAGTGTAAATTTCTAACCGTTGAAGCAGGCTATCACGGCGACACGATTGGTGCGATGGCGCTCGGTAGTTTCACGCATCATCGTCTCTTCTCACCATTACTGTTTGAAACTCTACGCATCAAACCAGCGACCAGCCACGCATCACCAGTATGTCCGCAAGGCAAAGAGGCATTAGCTGCATATATCGCTGACCTAAAACAAGTCATCACCACTCACGCCGATAACCTCTGCGCCGTCATCGTTGAACCTTTACTGCAGGGTGCTGGTGGTATGCTGGTGCAGGAAGAGCGTTGGCTACAGGAGTTGGTGGCAACCGCACAGGCGCATGATGTGCTGGTTATCTTTGATGAAGTGTTCACTGCTTGCGGGCGAGTGGGTTTTGATTTTGCTTTTCAGCGTGCTAGCGTCAAGCCCGACATCGTATGTGTTGCCAAAGGCTTGACTGGCGGCAGTATTCCGCTTGCCTTAACACTCACAACGGCGGAGATATTTGATGCCTTTAGCGATCAACCATTGATGCATGGTCATACTTTTACTGCCAACCCAACCGCCTGCCGTGTTGCGTTGCAGGCTTTACATATTTATCAACGTGAACGTTTAGCGGCACGAGCATTAAGACTTGAGAAAAAATTCAATGCTTGGCGACAGCGGCATAATCCACCCAACTCTCGCTCCATCGGTGCAATGCTGGCATTCAACTACCCAAACATGAACCAAGATAAACGTTTAGCAGTGGCGGCGTTAGCGGCGCAACACCGTCTATATTTGCGTCCTTTAGGTGATACAGTCTATTTCGTGCCACCTTTATCTATCACCGATGCAGAACTTGATATTGCCCTGCATGCGCTTGAAAAGATATGTGAGACGATTATCTAGGTGATGAGTGAGTGTAAAAAAAATCAAACGTATAAGTTATATTCAACGCTGTAAGGCACACGGCGAGCATAAGGGCAAGAAGATTACTATGCTTACCTGCTATGACCATACCTTTGCCAAGCTCATCAACCGCACTGATATTGATATGGTGCTGATCGGTGATAGTCTTGGCAGTGTTATTCTTGGCTATGACGACACAACTAAAGTGCGAATGCGTGATATGGTTTATCATACTCGTGCAGTCGCCCCCGCAATAACTAGGGCTTGTGTATGTGTGGACATGCCGTTTATGTCCTACAGTTCCACACCACAGGCATTACGCAATGCCAAGCGTTTGATGCAGGCTGGGGCGCATGCGGTCAAGCTTGAAGGCGGCGAGCAGGTTTGTGAACAGGTCAAGGCAATCGTCGATGTCGGTGTGCCAGTGCTGGGGCACCTAGGGTTTACCCCGCAGAGCGTTCATGCTTTAGGTGGTTTTGTTATTCAAGGTAAGACCGAAGAGGTGCAGACAAAAATTTTACAAGACGCTTTAGCGTTGCAGGCTGCGGGTGCGTTTGCGATAATCCTTGAATTGATGCCTAGCGCGTTGGCAGCGACAATTACCAGTGAGTTGCGAATACCGACGATTGGCATCGGTGCTGGGGCGCATTGTGATGGGCAGGTGTTGGTGCTTTATGACATGTTGGGGTGTGATGCTGATTTTTCGCCGAAGTTTTTGAAAAAATACGCTAGGCTATCAGATACGATTTTGGGAGCGATCAATGCCTTCAATGCTGAAGTGCGAAGCGGGGTATACCCTGATGATGCGCATAGCTATGATTGAAGTTTTTTGTTTACGAGAGGCAAAGTCTCTTTTTTTTGCGGAGGGCGTTCCCCCCTCCACGAAACGTGCCAAAAGGCACGTTTCGCCCCCCCTTTGAACGTGCCTTTTGGCACGTTCCTCATAAAGACATATGCTGGTTTGAGTCGGAAACAAAATTTTATTCGCTCGCTAACACTCGTCTCATAAATATTTTTTTCCGACTCTGATGATACCAACATATGTCTTACGACTATACAGATGCTGTATTAGAGCATACTTGGTTTGTCCGTAAGACAGATGCTTGGTTTATCAGAGTCAGAAAAACTATTTTGTCGTGAGTCATAC
>JAPPIL010000250.1:2751-3212 GCA_028877195.1 Pseudomonadota bacterium | reverse complement strand
GGGGGGAGGTGCGGAGGGGGGAAAGCCCTCCGCATACTAAAAAGGAGAGATGTTAGTTATGCAACAAAGCCACACTGACCTCCTATCCGCTACTTGTGGTATGCTGTTGCCCTTGAATAAGGTGAACAGGTGGCGACCGTTAAATTCGCAAATCCTCTCCGCAAACAAAACAAATTGACGACAGCAGGTGATTTGCCATAGAATTCGCAGCCGTGTAGCTGTGTTTGCCAGCTAGCTTTAGCGTTTTATACCGTATATTACGTAGCCATTAGGATTTAGGATTTTTCATGATAGTAACGAAAACAAAACAAGTCCCGCACAATTGGTTGTTGTTGGATGGGGCAGGCAAGTCGGTCGGTCGTATCGCTAGCGAGGCATCTCGTCTGTTGCAGGGCAAGCATAAACCAGAGTATGTCCCGTATCACGATGTCGGCGATCATGTCATCATCATCAACTGCAAA
>JAPPIL010000250.1:0-2741 GCA_028877195.1 Pseudomonadota bacterium | reverse complement strand
CAAGAAGTGGCAGCAAAAGATTTACTATCGGCATTCAGGCTATGTCGGCGGTCTGAAAAGCGAGGATGCGGCGACGGTAGCGGCGAAAGACCCAACAGAAGTGTTGCGGCGTGCGGTTAAGGGCATGCTGCCCAAGAACAAACTGCGAACCAAACGCTTGAACAAGCTCAAACTTTACCCAGATGCAGAACATACCCATCAGGCGCAATCACCGACCAGCGGTGAAAACCTCCGATGATAATGTCTATTGGGCGGCGTTTTTCTGTGTATTAGTAAATTTTTTCACCTGAAGTTAGGGAATAACAGTGATCAAACAAGCGGAACAGCACGGCGCAACGGGAAGGCGTAAGACTTCTGTTGCAAGAGTTTGGATGCAATCGGGCAATGGCACATTCATCGTCAATAAGCGCGACATCAATCAATACTATGTGCGCGACACTTCCAAGATGATTATCATGCAGCCGTTGGAATTGACCGATAGTGTCAGCACTTTTGACATCAAGGTCAATGTTCAAGGTGGTGGACTGAATGGTCAAGCTGGTGCGATAAGGCATGGCATCGCCCGTGTATTGGCAGCGATGGATAATGAGTGGCGCAAAATACTGAAGAAGCATGGTTTGCTCACCCGTGATGCCCGCAAAAAAGAACGCAAACTGCCAGGTCAGCCTGGAGCGCGGAAACGTTTCCAATACTCCAAGCGCTAAAACCTTTGCCTGCTTGGATGACTCACATCTGCGGCTGTGATACGATTTAAGTTAGCTTCTTGGGAAAATTTGAATGTCGTTTTAATCGCTATTTGTTCGTTCGTTCCAGTCGCTAGGCGTTCGGGATACTATGGTGCTGGGGGATGGGAAGCCGAAGCCCAGCAAATTTGGAGGTGATTGTGTTTTCAGATGCAAAGGCGGTCAGCAACAAGAAAAACAACAAACGTAAAGGTGCGTCGGTGCGTGATGCAGCCGTAACGATTTTGACTAGTGGTTGTCATTTTGAGGGCAAGCTCTATTGTAAAGGCACAAGTAGAATCGGTGGCATCGTCAAAGGCACGATCATTTCCGAAGGATTGCTGATCATTGAGGAAGAAGCGAAGTTAGAAGCAAAGATAGTGGTTGATGAGATCGTCGTGCTTGGCAACGTTAGTGGTGAGTTGCGTGCCAAAAAACGCATCGAGCTTCACCCTGGCAGTGTCTTTGTCGGAGAGATAAGTTCCCCGACGTTAGTGGTGCGAGAAGGGGCGCAGTTTGACGGACGTTCAACCATGTCCGACAGCAATAAAGAAGTCGAGTTGCCGCAGGCTGATGACAACAGAGAGCCTGAGGTGAAGCCCGATCACACTGCGGAAGTAGGGGCAATGCCTGATGTTGCAATCATGGATAGTGCTGGTTGATATGGTTAGACTATGCTTGCTTGTAGCTTTTGTGGTCTTTCTTCCTACCTGCACCCAAGAGCAGCAGAACCGTATTTCCCGCAGCATTCAAAACTGGACAGGTGCAAATGGTGTGCTAGACGTGCTCGGTGGCGATAAAGTGCTCTATCGTTTCATCGGTATTGATAAGCTTTCCACCGCTTCATCGACATCAGGGCAGGCGATTGCCCGTCCGTATCGTTTTGGTTATGGGGTATATGACTTGAATCAGAATTATCTCCACGATGAGAACGAAAGAAAGCTCTATTTTGAAATTAGCGATTATGCTACAAACTACGTCTTCTATGAGAACCCAGTAAAAGTAACCCCCTGACATGGCTGCATATGGCTGCAAAAGATAAGCAACCCCCCTCGCAACAGAGACAGGTCGTTGTCCCCGCAGTCGGGGAGTCGGTGCACGAAGGATTGGTGCAGCGTTGGTTGAAAGAACAGGGCGACTATGTGCGTCTGGATGAGACATTGGTTGAGTTGGAAACCGACAAGGCAACGGTTGAAATCGTCGCTGATGTCGCAGGTATTCTCAACATTCAAAAACCAGCAGGCACAAAGGTAACGGTCGGTGAAACATTAGCAACAATCACCGCTGCACCTGAACCTACAGACAGCGAGAGCGTTGCTAGTGAACCTACTGCGAGCAAACCACAGTCATCACCTAGCACCACGACCAGCGAACCAGCTGCGCATTCGCCCACAGATGCGAGCGAGACAAGTGCTGCGCATGATGCACGTGGCAAGTTAAGCCCTGCGGTCAGACGCATGCTTGCCGAGTCGCCTGAAATCGACCTCAACGCCAGAACAGGTAGCGGTAAAGATGGTCGGCTACTCAAACAAGATTTAACGGCCAGTCGCCAAGAGCATGCCGCAAGTGGCGTTCAGAGCAATGTCGTTACCACTACTGCCAACCAAGACACTGCTAGCACAACGCGGCGAGAGCCGATGTCGATGGTGCGGCGACGTATCGCAAGCCGTTTAGTAGCGGCGAAGAATGCAACGGCGATGCTGACTACTTTCAACGAAATAAATATGGCACAGGTTATCGCTTATCGCCAGCAATACAAGGAATCTTTCAAAGACAAGCATGGTGTAACACTTGGGTTCATGGGTTTTTTTGCGCTTGCCTGCACCGAAGCATTGCGAGAGTTTCCCCCGCTCAATGCTTTTGTTATTGAGGATGAGATTGAATACCACGACCATGTAAATCTCGGTGTTGCCGTATCAACTGATCGTGGTCTGCTCGTTCCAGTTATCAAACAGGCGCAGAACATGTCGTTGGTTGACATGGAATTACAGATCGCGGCTTTTGCGCAAATAGCTAGGG
>JAPPIL010000129.1 GCA_028877195.1 Pseudomonadota bacterium | reverse complement strand
CATCAATATAAAGGTGAACACCCTAGTTGTAGTCGGCTACTAGGCAAGATTTTTATGTGTTGGCGACCTGCGCAATCCACTCTTTTACAAGACTTACAATCTCCTGCAAGACTTGCCGTTGGAGTTGGGCGCAGCATCTGTGTAGTCGGGAATCCACCTATGCCAAGGTGGGTGTTTTGGCTGACGCTTTAGGCTCTCTCCTAACATCAGCAGCTCGCTGCTACGTAATGTAGAGACCTGCTCACCACGCAGACACTCAACTCCCTAGTTATTGTTATCGATTCCTGCGTTAACCAGATGTGCAGCCCTGGGTAGCTTTTGACACAAACCACTGTTGCCGTCAAGCGCAGAACACCACCGCATGCATTGTCTATCGTCTGGGCAGGCTAATAGTGCTGGACAGGGTCAACGAAAAGACAAGCCCAGCGGCGATACTTGATAGAGGCTGTTATTTCTATTGTCCTTGTCAGACCAGTATTCCACTTTGGGATAATAGTAAGTGATGTTTGTGTCCGACCATATCGTGCCAAAAATCAAAGTAAAGGCATTGCCAGCCTTCATGCTGTTGTTGATATTGAGCTTGTAGACATACCCTCCTTGTTTGATCTGCCCCCTATCAAGATGAAGGTTCTTAATGTGCTGGGAGTTCAATGTGTCCGTATGGGTGCACTTGAGACCGCAGTATATTTGCATCTCGTTATCACGATCAGATACATCACGCATAGCCACAACACTGACTTTGAATCCCGCACCAGAGTTCTTGGAGAATTTCAATCTAAACTTATCGCCAAGCGTCGTTTCATGGACGTTGGGATTAGCTGCAATTGGTATTGAGTAATGAACCACGCGGCGGTTGACATTGCGCCCTTCTGTTACTTCAGCTTCGACGACAAAATTTTTATCTACGGTTGTGAGTGGCGTTACTGTAAAACTCAATGTGAAGTGATCATAAACATCCATTTTGCTCATCACTGCACGATAGGTTTGATAGTTGTCTTCCCAACTCCCACGCGTGATGACCCCACCTCGCTCAAAGGGAGCGGTGCGAGCGAGTGTATAGCCACCGTTGCGCGGGAACTTTATTCTAATGACCGTATCAGAGCCATGACTGTCATACATGCAGCCTTTCGCAGTGGTTTGGCAGTTATACCATTTTCTTTTGCCGCCCATATCATCGCCGGCGATAAATGTTATCTGAACTTTAGATGCCGTATCAACCCGAAGCTTTTCCCAGTCTATGACCGCATAGGCATTCTTGTCTTCGCCTTGCTCGCCCTGAATGGTTGATTCAAAAGCATACGCACCACCACCGCTGAACAGCGGGGCAACACGATTAGACAGCTTTGATTTGCTTCTACCGATAGCTTCAAGAGCTAAAGGCAGCGAACTTGGTTCGTTATTATCCTCCTGTTTCTTGTCCGTATCAGAGCTAGCGCTGCTCTTGGCGCTGGTGCGATGATGCACTTCTATCGTCTGGGCAGGCGCTGTTTCAGTGATATTATTGACAATCAGACGCGGCGCTAACTTGAAACTCTCGTCTGCGATTACCTTGAGGTAAAGAGTCAGGCGATCGCCGATCTCCATGTCGCTGATTTGAATATGCCGACCATTGTCGCTTACTTGGCTGATATAACTCTCTGCATACATCTTACAACCACCATCGCAGTCGGTTTCAACATCGACTGTGCCGCTAACATGTAGTGATAGACTAGGATGTTGGGTAAATTCGTTGCCGTTGCCGTTGCCGTTGCCGTTATCGTTATCGTTGCCAACTTCATCTTCAGCAACATGAGGTGTACCTATTTTTTGGTTGGCTATAAAAATCACGGTTAGTGTCCCTTCTTGCCCAACATATAAAGGGCCACCGCTGACATGCAGAGTGCCAACATCACCGATGTCATAGCGCACATCCAGCTGTGCGTGTCGATGCGCAGAGAGGTCGCCAGCCATCTCGCCTGCAGGCGCACAACTTACTGCCAACAGCGCTGTTAAGCAAAATGCAACTGATAGACTTCTCATCTCTAATACCCTCATCATTGATAAGCACAAAATACACCTTATGAGGGGTTAATCGGTCGTTTTTTTTGCTTTAGTTTTGTTTTAAAAACTTCAAAAATTATTTTGAACTATAACTTCACGTAAGCTCGTTGCTCCTCGCAGCAGTGCCAGCAGGCGATCAACTCCCAAAGCATTACCGCAACAGCGTGGCAATGGCTGGCGTAGGGCGGCAAGGAAGTCTTTTGCCTGTGGTATGGGCGGCAAGCCTGCGGCGGCGCGTTTAGTCATCATCTTGTGCCAGCGCTGGCGGTTTTCCTCGTAATCAAGACATTCCAAGAAGGCATTACAGATCTCAATGCCCGACAAGTAAACCTCAAATCTTTTCGCAACCCCGTCCTCAATCTCTGCGAGTGCCGCTTGTGAAGGTGGATAGTCGTAAAGCACAACACTGCCCAATTTCCGTAGGCACGGTTCAACGACCGTCAACATCAATTTGAAGAAACATGTCTCAAAGTCATCGTCTGCGCCGACTTGATAGCCTTTTGCCAATGCTTTGGCAGCTAACTCATCGTCGCCATCAAACAACTCAATTCCAACAAACGCATCAAACGCCTCTTGCACCGTTAGCTTGTGCCAAGCGTTGAGTTTTCTCTCACTGTGGTGTTCGTAGAGGCTAGTGATAAGGTCGGTGGTGAAAGCAATCATCTGCTCAAAACTACTGCCGACCTGATACCACTCCAGCATCGTAAACTCTGGATGGTGCTGGTCGCTAAACTCGCCGCCATTGCGAAAGCATTTGCCAAGTTCAAAAATCTTCTCCAGCCCCCAGCTCAACATCTGCTTATGCTGTAATTCAGGGCTGGAACGCAGATACAGGCGATGCTCGCGCTGCTGGGCATCTTGCCAATCGCTTTGAAAATACTGAAGATACGCCTCTGCACCTGGACAGCGCACGAGAATCGGGGTCTCCACCTCAACAAAGTCATGGGCAGCAAAGTATGCTCGGATGTGCTGATATACCTTTGCCCTGAAGGACAGTGCGGTGGCCGAATTTCTACAGCCAGTAGGCTTATGACGAGATGACATACATGACTAAATAATCAGAAGACGCACCTACTGGCACGGACTTTGTTGCATAACTAACATCTCTCCTTTTTATTATGGGGGGGGGGGGGGGGGGGGGGGGGGGGGGGGGGGGGGGGGGGGGGGGCGGG
>JAPPIL010000026.1 GCA_028877195.1 Pseudomonadota bacterium | reverse complement strand
GGGCTAAGACTTATCGTGCGCCATTGCCTGATGATAAGACTTTGCGTGAGATTGAGCAGTTCTTGCGTGCTACCGTTTGGCTTTCCCCTGCCAAGAAGAATTTTTATTTTAGTTATGATGCTTTATTAACACGCAACAAGCAGTTGCCGCTGTTTTTAAAGAACATGCCGAAGAGTGTGTGGAGCGATATATTCATACGCTTGGTTGAGAAGTTATCGTTGAACCACTGGTCATGGCAACTATCAACGCTGATGCAGACGATAGATAAAGTGTTGCCAAGTTTCGTTACTCGCAGTTCAATTACTGCTAAAGCAACGTCTTGGCTTGCGCATCAACCAGCGGAGCGGCGCAATGCTTGGAAGGTGTTCACTACGCAAGCACGCAAAATATCCGATCGCCGTGCTGAAGAAATTATAGGTGCGTACCTCTGTCGGCTTACCACTTGCATTTATCAAAACCACTACCAAGCATTGCTGTCCTTACAACTCATGCAAGCACCCGTAGTGTTTATTTGGCATTTAGAAACATTCCTGCTGTCATCGTCTTACTATGAATTACGTAAACAGCAGGATGGTTTATGTCAGGTGGCTATCCCGCAATCAATTGTCAGTATGAAGAGTGTGTTGGGAGGAGGACAGACAAAATGAACGATAGTATCAGTATCAGAGAGCTTTTCATCGCAACAGTCATCGTGTTGGCATGTTTTGCTCCGATAGTGGCACTAGTTGCAACGACAGAGTTTCATCGCAATCAAACTAAAAACGAATGCTTTGCAAAAGATTTAGCATGGAATTCAATAACTAACACCTGCGTTCCGAATTCAAAACGTCGGTAATTATCGGCTCTTTGCAAGCACTGTAAAACTAAAGATTTTTATACAGCTCTTGAGCTGATGGGCAAGATAACTGCTCGGCATCGTCGTTGTTGGCTTGCCATTTACGTATCTCTTGCTCTAAAGCTGCGAGAACCTTTTTGTTGGTTACTTGGGTCTTGTTTAGCGTCTGATTATCATACAGTAAGTTATGCAGTGTGTTGGTCTCGCTCTCACGGTTGATAACCCTAGCTAAAGTATTTGACACTTCGTTTGCTCCAACAGGCATCGCCACTACGAACAAAGAATTGAAGCCAATCAAGTAAGCGACAAGACATACACCTGCCCGCTTACCAACGCAGCCTTTTTTGAAGATTGCTGCAATGCCGCGAGATAGCTTTGAATCCATGATTGCTGTTTGTAATTTGCGGATGGGGTTTTTAGACCCCTGTGCAAAGAAAGAACGCATAAACTCGTCGGCTGCATGCTCTGACTTGGCTGTCAAATGCAATGCCTCGTAGATTTGTTTACGTGTTGAATTATCCGTGTCGGCAAGCTTTGCCATTACTTCTGCTTGCGACTTTGCAATTATCATCCCGTTGCCACGATGAAGAAAGGAATCAATCAAGGCGATAGGAATAAGCATCGTAAATGCCCCAGCACTCGGTAGTAGCCAATGCATCTCACTGGTGTAAAGCTCCTGCAAGGTGCGATTTTTCTTGAATGTTGCCTGTATTGTGTCCAGTGGCATGTAGGTTGAATTGAGCGGCACAGCGTTTTCTAACGCCTTGTGCAAATCGCTTTGACGATGTAATCGCAGCTTGGTCTTTGATGTCGCCTTGTAGAAGCATTGCCCATAGTCTTTGTGATTGCTGTCTTCTATCGTTTGTTGATGTCCGTCTGCTGTCAGCTTTGCTGTGTGGTTTAGTAAATAGACATACTCGTTCTTGTCTCGTGCTTGATAGGAAGATGGATGCATGAGCTCATCCTGACTGGCACACGACAGCATCATTATCACAACCAGAATGCTAGCAAACAGTTGCACCATCAGTAGAACCTCCCTGTCTGCGGATTGATATAGTGCTCAATCAGGGATTCTGGCTGCGGACATGCTTGCTTGCCTTGTTTGCTTAAGTGGCGCAGTTTTTTCTCTAGCCTCTGCATGTCCGCTGGTTTTATGTAAGAAAAACTACGCATGCTGTCCCAATCACCAACAAGGTCATCTAATACCTCCTGTTCTGCTTGGGCATGGATGATAGAGTTTGCTCTCTGTGCCCAAAAATTAGTGAAGGGTATCGTTAAACCGACAACACCGCTGATAGATATAACGATAACCCCAACACATACGATACTGGCTTGCCCGCGGCAGTACTTCTTAACAACAGGAACTAGCTTGGAAGCGGAATACTGTTTCAGTGCCCATAGCGGATTGAGGTTAACTGTCTTACCAAAGATTTTGGTATCTTTGCCGAAGTAAATAAACTTACCAAACAGCTGTTCCATTTTATGTTCAGCTTGGGCGGTTTGAATTATCAGGTCAAATTGTTTTTTGTTGAGGTCATCAATACTGTTTGTCTTCATAAATTCTCTTACCGCTTTACCAACATCTTCATCTGTCTTTCCTGTTACAGCGTTGAGCGCTTGTTGTGTCTTTGCCAGTGATTGAAATACAACCCCTCCTTGCTCATCGGAGGTAGGCTGCTCGGTAAATTCAACTGCCAGCTTAATCGCTTCACCTTGCGCATCGTGAGTAGCTATGTCTAACAAGCCATTCAGCACGACAAAACTCCCGCCCATCGCCAAATAGTTGTAATACCAAGGCATCTGATGTCCGTATAAATCACGAAAATCCCGCAAAGCATGATGCACCTTAGCAAGCGGCACATATTTTTGTTCAGCGCTGATAGGCTTTGCTGTAGCTAGCAGGGCACGAAATTCATCGGGCGTAGATGTCTGCAAGGGCTGGTTTGAAGTTATCTTATACGCACACTGCCCAATACTTTTGAAATTGTCCTTGCTGATTGTCAGCTCTTTGCTTGTTAGTTCTCTCTTGCCGAATGGATTTTCTAGTGTGGCTGTATCAAGCACATCGTAATGGGTGAGAAGATAGGTATGCTTACCATCAGCGTTGGTCTGAAAGCTTTTGTGATTGCTATGCTCTTCGACCGCACAGCCAGCGGCGATGCATAGCATAAACACACATGATACGAAGGACATCTTCATAGTATTTTATTTCGTTGCAATTAGCATATTTGTCTGTATTGTCGCAGTTAGTAGATTTATCCACAACTTAAGCCGCTAACTTGCAATGATTACAGAGACTTGAGTAGAAAGCAGCAGCTGCTACAAATAATCCATGTTTGCGCAATACCCCCCCCCAAAAAAAGCTAAGGCCAAAAAGAAGCGCGGATTGGCAAAGAGATAGTTGGGAA
>JAPPIL010000226.1 GCA_028877195.1 Pseudomonadota bacterium | reverse complement strand
CCCCCCATGCTAAAAAGGAGAGATGTTAGTTATGCAACAAAACCGGAGAAAGCCCTCCGCAAACAAAAAGAGCACGAAACGACGATTATATCTCCGTTGTCAACTCCCCCACCAGAGACGAACAAAATAGTTCTTCTGCCTCTGCCTTAGTAGCACATGACCCTAACAACAGCATCATCTTGACGATACAAGTCTCAATCGTCATGTCATGGCAAGACAAGACCCCTAAAGCAAGCGCACGCCGACTACCACCATAGATAGACAAGTCAATACTTCCCAGCGTTGCCTGACTCGTGAGAGCAACAACACTTCCACGCGCAATCATTCCCTCAATCCAAGCAAACAAACGCTGGTCTTGAGGAACATTGCCTGGCCCAAACCCACGTAAGATAATCGCTTGGCAAGCGTCATACGCTCGCAACAACTCTAAATCAAAGCCAGGAAACAACTGTAGACAAGCGACTGCCGATGAAAACCCCGTAGCAGGGAATGACTTGACCTTTCGTAGGATATTGTCTCGCCGCACCTCCACCCGCAAACCCAATTCAGCAAGATACGGGTAATTAGGCGAATGCATCGCATGATAGCGGTTGATGCTCACCTTCTGCACCCGATTGCCACGCATCAGCTTACTGTTGAATAATACCGATACTTCAGGGATGTCATGCGTTGCCAACTCAACTGCGTCGATTAAATTCGTGCGGGCATCCGTGCGCACCGCACATAATGGTATCTGTGAACCAGTGATAACCACAGGTTTACGCAAACCCGCCAACAAAAACGACAAGGCGCTAGCAGTGTAAGGCAACGTGTCCGTGCCATGCAAAATCACATACCCGTTACTATCGCCTTGAGCATCAGCATTACGGATATGAGCAGCCAGTCGCAACCAATGCGCTGCTGTCATGTCGCTGCTGTCTATATTGCTGATAACCTCAAATTCAATATCAGCAAGCTGATGCAGTTCAGGCAACGATGCTAATAAATCATCTGGCTCTTGCAGCAACGATAACGAGCCGTCGGCATTACGCACCATGCCTATCGTGCCACCCGTGTAGATTATTTTTATCTTGTTAGCAGCCATCAAGCTAAGCAGTTGAATAGTTAGTTGATAGCTGTATCCGAGCGAATGCCGATAGAGCGGTAGAATGCTTCAAAATCATCCTGCCATCCGACAACTCTGGAGCGTATCTCTTCAGGTAAATCAGCATTACCAGCCATTCGTCGCTGGTATTTGGCAAGATTGGCATGCAGCCCATCGATAACACCAGCATACCAGCGGTGAAAATCATCACGAGCATCTATCAACAGCGAATAGCGCACCTCACCAGCCTCCTTACCCATCGTCGAAACACTATTCAAGACTCGGTTGCGCTGACCATACATAGTTTTCATCGCCTTGATCTTGTCCTCTAGTTCCGCCAAGATATTTAACACCTGCCGCTCATTCTGGCTCACCGCAATCTGCGCCGTCAAAGACTTGATGTCGGCATCAACCACAGTCCCAACCGCAGAATGCGTGTAACTACGCAGATAAGCCCTAACATTGGCAGCTGTCGCACGCTTGCCAGTCTTCAAACCATCGTTCAAATAAATACCGATCGCCCGCCCGACTTCAGCAGTGCGGTTCTTCTGGGTAAGCGCTGCAACATACATGCGCAACTGTGCATACGCCTTTGCATCCGTCAAGCGCTTAAGTTTGCCAGCTATCTCAACAAACTGTGGTGAACTGGACTCTTGACGCACCATTGGTTTGCAGCTGGCAAGTATCGCTACACACAACCATGCCAGCGATAACCGCAACATCACATGTAAGCACACAGGGGGCATGAGTAGATAAAACCTCACTAAATACGCAAAAAGGGCTACGGGAGCGAAGAAATTTTATGCACCGCAAGCTCAATACTTTCATGATAACCAGAACGAGAAGCGCTAGCATGCAACGACCACGCCAACGGCAAGCTTTTCTCCAACAGGTAGCGCACTTGATGCTCGCCCCTAGTAACGACAAGCTTGATGTCTTGTGGCTCGCGCAATTTTAGACCACGCTCCTGTGCCCAAAAAGATAGTGAACTGTCGGAGATAAAGTCCCGCTCAAGGCGCACACGCTGGTAACCATCATGCACAGCAACGATCTCAATACGATCAAAATCGCCATAGTAGTGGTCTTCGGTCAACACTTGAAAATCGGTCAAACTCGGCAAAGACACATGCGCAGTAGTGTTCCGACTTGCAATCATCAAGCCCACTAACACCATAATCACAGCCATCAAGCCGATTGCCAATCGCATCGCTAGTATGCCCACCCGAATAATTACGTTGTTTAGCCAACGACTAAACACAACATTATGATATTATTATACAAAATTGTGTTGCGGAATACTACTCGTTTTGATTTTCTAGCGTTGATTGATGAATTAGGAGGACGAGTGGAAGAAGTTCGGGTTACGCGTGATGGCGATGATGGCAAGGTGCTAACGATTTGCATCGACCGCCCAAAGGCGTTGAACTCTTTATCTGGTGATGTCTTGACCAAGCTTGTCGCAATTCTGCGCGCTGAGAATGGTAATTCAGACATTCGTGGTCTGTTGCTCACTGGCGGCGGCACAAAAGCCTTCATCGCGGGCGCTGACATCAGTGAAATGCAGGCGATGACCGCAGAGGAGGCGCAAAAGTTTTCCGCCCTAGGGCAAGAAGCTACCTGTTTGCTTGAGCAGTTGCCGCTACCGACAATCGCTTGTGTGCAGGGCTATGCTTTGGGTGGCGGTTGTGAGATGGCGCTTGCCTGTGATTTTATTTTTGCTACCGATAGGGCGGTTTTTGGTCAACCTGAAGTGCACCTTGGTATTATCCCAGGTTTTGGTGGTTGTGTGCGCTTGCCGTTGCGTATCGGTGCGAGTCGCGCTTAGGAGTTGATCTTCAGTGGACGCAAGGTGAAGGCAAAAGAAGCACACTCTCTCGGTTTAGTCGATCGACTTTACGATGATCGCGAGCAGATGTTGCAGGCAGCACATGTTTGGTTGCGAGACATCAGCGCCAACACCAGTCGTGAAGCGATTGCCACAGCCAAACATGTTGTCCATCGTTGTAGGGATATTTCACCTGCATTGGCTTTTGAGCGGGAGGGGTTTGCGGAAGTGTTTGCAACCGACAACCGCATGGAAGGGGTGAGTGCCTTCATGGAGAAACGCCAGCCTAAATTTACCCATTAGCTAGTTGTTAGCCGCTAGCTGGTCATTGCAGCAAGGTAG
>JAPPIL010000037.1 GCA_028877195.1 Pseudomonadota bacterium | reverse complement strand
ATTTAATTTAAAACTATTTTTATAAAAAAATTTTTTTTACCCCAAAAAACAATTATTTTTTTTTCTCTTTTTGGGGTGCCAACCCGTGCCTTTTGGCACGTTTCGTGGAGGGGGGAAAGCCCTCCGCATAATAAAGTTGATAGTTAAGGGAACATGACATGAACACAAATCTTTGGAAGGCGTTATCTCTATTGGCATTGGTGTTTGTGCTTGCCTCTTCGGTGGTGCTTGACCAGTTATCTAAACGCGCCGCCGAAAAAGAACTGCTACTATGGGAACATCCTGAAAATACTCGTCAGTATCAGGGCAAGCCGCATTTTATTTGGTCAACAGCAAAGAGTGCTCCTGATCGCGATTCCAGCAAGTTTTACCTCTACCTTGGTTTCAACTATGTGCGCAATCAAGGTGCGGCTTGGGGCATGTTGTCTGACATGCGTGATAGTTTACGTGTGCCGTTCTTTTACATCATGACCGCAATAGCGGTGTTGTTGATACTATACTATCTTTACACGACCCCGTTTGACCATCGGTTAGCGCGTTTTGCTTTGGTGTTGATATTATCGGGTGCTATCGGCAATTTCATCGACCGTTGGCGCGGTGGGTATGTCATCGACTGGATAGATGTGCGTTGGAATATCGGGGGTTGGTTCTATCACTTCCCCAATTTCAACGTTGCTGATGCATGTATCAGTGTTGGTGTATTTTGTTTGCTCCTTGATGCGAGTTTATTAGAATATCTTCGCCGTCGCCGCATAAGGAACATGAACAATGCTACAGCCCTACCTGCGTAATTCGACAGTTAAAGTCGCTGAACTGCTCCACACGGTGGTCATGGAAATGGCAAACATGCATCGTGGGTTGGTTACCGCCGAAGCTATTCTTTACGGGTTAGTCGAACAAAAAGATTCCATCGTCCTGAAAATTTTTGACGAGCTACGTTTAGACACCGATGCGTTGCGAGTGGCAATTATCAACACGGTGCGTGATACCTTCCATACTTTGCCAAGACTAGAGACCGACCACACTGGCAGTATGAAGCTTGCCCTCGATGTTGAGAACCTCTTCAAAGCCGCAGACACCGAGCGACAGGGGCTTGGTGATGTGTATATCTCGACGGCTGCTTTATTTCTTGCCTGTTTCAGTGGTGCGCGTGGCACAGCTGATATTCTTGCGCAACTCGACTTACAGCAGGATGCCTGCCGCACCGCGCTACAGTCCTTGCGTGGCAACAAAAAAATTTCACAAAAGGACGATGAGTCGAAACGTTCATTGCTTGACCAGTATACCACTGACATCACAGCGTTAGCGCGTAAAGAGACTCTTGATCCCGTTATTGGGCGCGAGCGGGAGATAACCAGAGTGATTGATATCCTTTCACGGCGCAAGAAAAACAACCCTGTGTTGATCGGTGAGCCTGGGGTTGGCAAGACGGTCATTGTTGAAGGGTTGGCACAACAGATAGCATCAGGCGATGTTCCTGAACACTTGCTTGACAAGAAGGTGTTGATGTTGGAAATCGGCACTCTGATTGCTGGTGCGCGGATGCAGGGTGAGTTTGAGGAACGCCTAACTCGTATCGTCGATGAAATTACCAACGCCGCGGGTGAGATAATTTTATTCATCGACGAACTACACACAGTCGTTGGTGCGGGGCGATCTGGTGGTGGGCTTGATGCTTCAAACATGTTGAAACCAGCTTTAGCGCGAGGGTTGCTGCGTTGTTTAGGGGCGACAACCACGAAAGAATACAAGCAGTATATTGAATCAGACAAGGCGCTGGAGCGGCGTTTCCAACCTGTGCGTGTCGCTGAACCGACGTTGGAGCAGACCCTCGCAATTTTACAGGGGGTGCGGGACAAGTATCAAGCTCACCATCAAGTTGATTATACTGACGATGCCTTACAAGCGGCGGTTGAACTTTCACATCGTTATTTGCCTGAACGATTTTTACCTGACAAGGCGATCGACTTGATCGACGAGGCTGGCGCAGCGAAGCGTTTGCAGATTGTCTATAACACGCCAGAATTGCGCAAGATGGAGAAGGAGCGCAACGACCTGTTATCCAAGAAGGCTGAGGCATTCAACAAGCGCAACTTTGAACTGATGTCGCGTTACCAGATGGAGATCTCGCGGCTAGAGATAAAATTAAGCAATGAGCGGGAAAGTTTTTCCAAAGACCAGCGAGACAGTATCGTTAAGCAGGAGGATATTGCTAACATTGTCCATCGCATGACGGGGATACCAGTGGCACGGATGGTGGCAAAAGAAGCAGCACGCCTGCGTTCATTGGAACAGAATTTTAAGAAGCGGATCATCGGTCAACAGCATGCGGTCGTTGCGGTTGCCAATGCTTTGCGTAGAAACCGTGCTGGTTTACGTCGTCCCAAGCGTCCGATCGCGTCGTTTTTATTTTTAGGTGCGACAGGTGTTGGCAAAACCGAGTTAGCGAAGGCGATCGCGGCCGAGATGATGGACAGTGAGTCGCACATGATTCGTTTAGACATGTCAGAGTTCAGTGAGCGACATGAGGTCGCTAAACTCATCGGCTCGCCGCCAGGTTATGTCGGTTATGGCGAGGGTGGGCAATTGACAGAGCGGCTACGCAAATCGCCATACTCGGTGGTTTTGTTTGATGAATTGGAGAAGGCACATCCTGATGTATTGAATATCATGCTGCAGATTCTTGATGAGGGTTGGTTGACTGATGCAGAGGGGGCAAGGGTAAGTTTCCGCAATGCGGTGATAATTTGCACCTCTAATCTTGGTTCGGCTATTTTGAGTGAACAGAAGCGCCCTGTTGGTATCGGCATGCAGGCGTTGAGCAAGGAGGATGAGCAACGGGAAATAATGAGCGAGGTGCGTAAGTTCTTGAAGCCAGAGTTTATCAATCGTCTTGACGAGGTGATTATCTTTGACCGTCTTCAGGAGCAGGATTTGCGGGCGATATTGGATTTACAGATTGCGGATTTACAGCGCCGTGTGCAGGACAAGGGCATTGAGTTGAAGTTAGAGACCGCAGTGCGAGATAAAATTATCGCCGCCGTCGATACACTCCACTATGGGGCACGACCATTACAGCGGAAATTACAGCAGTTGATTGAAGATAAAGTCGCGCTGCTGTTACTCGACGGCAAGCAACGCCAAACTATCACCGCCACTGTAGAGGATGACAAGATAGTAGTGAAATGAGGCAAATTTATTCCTGACTCAAACCAACATATGTCTTTAGACGATAGGGGGAGAACAGGGGCTTTGTTGCATAAGTAATGCCTATTTTTTATGGGGGGGGGGGGGGGGGGG
>JAPPIL010000033.1 GCA_028877195.1 Pseudomonadota bacterium | reverse complement strand
CGCTCGAAGCGAAAATAATTTTTCCTGATTCTGATAAATACCAGCACATGTCTTGTGGACAAACCAAGGGTGTGTGTTAGCGCAAGCGATAGTGTAGCTGCTGAACCGATGTCTGCTAAAACCCCTATGTTATGAGCAAGAGGCGGGAGGTGCGGAGAGGGGAAAGCCCTCCGCATACTAAAAAGGAGAGATGTTAGTTATGCAACAAAGCCGGGGAACGCCTTCTCGCATAAAAAAGGAGATTAATATGATTACACTTGGGCACATGGCAGCAATACTTGATAACTTACCGCTAACGAGAAATGATCGGGCATTGGTTGATAAGTTTATCCAAGACCCTGACGGACGCGGGTTTCTGTCGGTCGCCGAAATACTAAATGAATTTAACTATACCGATGAAAGTTTAGAATTGCTGCAGATAGGTGTCGCTAAACACAAGCGTTATACGGCGGCTCGTGTTGTCTTGGCAAAGAGTTTTTTTGCGCGAGGCATGATTGAAGAAGCTTTAGATATGATAGAGAACTCACCAGTGAGCCTGCATTTGAACATCATGGCGCAGAAGATCAAACTAAAAGCGATGCTGATACTAAATAACGAGAAAAAATTTAGGCAGGTGCTTGACCATCTTATCAGCAGCAATGCACTTGACGAAGAATGTGAGCGGCTTGGACAACACTACTACATAGATGGGTTTGCGAAGGCAAGGGCAGGATACATACAAGATTTAAGCAAGCGCGGCATTGTCGTTAACTATTCTGATATGACTGTCTCCGATGCGAATGTGAGCTACAGCCATGTAAAGCCTGCCATCGCCGATTTAGCGGTGTTACCCGTTGCTGATATATTTTCTGCTGGCGAGCAAGATCGCAGTCCTGCGGCGGTAGTGCTTGAGACTGAGACGATGGCACAAGTTTATGAAGATCAAGGGCAATACAGCAGTGCTCTACAGGTTTATAGTCGGTTGGCAAAGAAGCACCCTACCAACAGTTTTTATCAGCAGAAGATAGTTGAGACTATTCAACTGCTGAAAAAAACTTCTAACCCCGAATACCTCGTTAACTTCGGTGTGGTGGCGAAGGTTGAGCAATACGACCGCATAAATTTCAAGATGGAAGTGTGTCGCCGCTTCCTGCAAAGACTGTCATGCTAACGATACTTGTCGCTAATGGTGTTAACCTAGACTTGCTAGGCAGACGGGAGCAGGAGCACTACGGTAGCTTTACTTTGCAGGATTTAGAAGACAGTTTACAGCTGTGGGCTGGTAAGTTTTCCGCTTTATTAGACATCGGTAAACCCAAGCTTGTTTTTTTGCAAAGCAACGATGAATGCACCTTTCTTGAAAAATTATCCGCAAACTGGGACGGGGTATTGCTAAACCCTGGTGCTTGGACACATACGAGTTTAGCTTTAGCAGATCGCCTCCAGTCCCTGCCTCATATACCTTATGTGGAAGTTCACATCTCCAATATCCGCAAGCGCCGCAGGCGTTCATACTGTGCCGATAATGCTTTAGCAGTAGTCTGCGGAGCTGGCATGGACTCCTATCTAGCAGGGTTGTATGTGTTGTTAAAGCATCTTGCCCATGCTGACTAATGCTGGTTTGCTAATCACAGCTGACAGATGTAACAGCTACACCACGTCTATAGGCAATTACTGACACACTACCACGAGGCTTTTCCACATATCCGTCTGATTGAAGGGTCATTTCGCCTGATTTTGAGACAAACTTTGCCTTGCCTACAGATTCGCCATCGTCCTGACAAAGGCTTTGTAAATACTGTCTCATTTCGTATCTGGAATTAAATTTTCTTGGTGTTTCAAGCTTAAATTTCTTCTCCCACGATAGTTTGCCTTCGATGGTCAAAGTCGCTCTTGCACCAGAGAAAATGCCGAATTTGGCTTCATTGTGTACGAAGTCTATACTAGTCGTTAAGGGGCGGTCTCCCATATCAACACTCATGACGGAAAATTCCACCTCCCAACCATGCTGCGGCCTACTGATCAGCGAGCTTGTTGATAACAATGATAAGGCTATTAGTATTATTTTCATAAGGGTTCTCCATATGTTAGTATTACGCGGCTCTTGTATATCAGGACGGCAACCAGCGCAAGCATAAGTCGGTGTTGTCCCCCCCCGAAAAGGTGGACACATTATCCAGCTTTTCCATTGTGATCTCCGCTCTCCCAGCCAACAACCATGCTACAATAAAATACATGGATGCACGCCAAAGACTGCTCGCCTACCTTGAGAACTGTCGTCTGCGTATCGCGCTAGCCGATACTAAAGACTCTCTTCGCAAGGAAATTGTTGCTATTGCTAAACTAATGTCATAGCCCTTGCCAATTTACCCTCCATGCCTCACCATGTCAGAATATGGGAAAAATAAATAAATTTTTGGTAGTTGTGTTGATTCTGCACGGAACACTGCTGTTTGCTGAAGAACAAAATAATTTTATTCAGAAGGATGAAAGCAGCTCAGTGCAAGAGCAATTACGGGCGAAGATACGCTTTGGCACAAGCATGGTTGGTTTTCAGGACATGTCCACGCCGCTCTTGTATAGTAGGGCTTTTCAAGCACGTCTTCGTAGCGATGGTCTTGTCCCCGCCGATGCGATGGATGACTTATATGGAGTGGCTGCTACTTTTGCGTTAGGGCTAGCTTATCCGTTTGATAGATACGAGCTTGGCTACCGCTTGTCATATTCTAGTGTTGCAGGCATGCTCAACCAAACCGTTAATGGGGCAGCTTCCCTTTCCAGCCTGAATTCCGATTTGACCGCTACCTACATGCTCACACCAAAGTTTCGGATTGGGGTGGGAGTAGTCGGCAAACACAACTCTTTCAGCAACATCGCACAGGGACATAGCCTTTTGTCTCTATCACCATTAGCAGAGCTATCTGTCGTTGCCACCTCTGACACGACATTGCGGGGCTATGTGGATTATGCGCTTGCTGCTCGTTTAGGCAAGGCTCGTAGTTCAGAATTGTTTGGAAGCGCCTTTCCTAACAGCCGCGTGCGATCAGGTGGTTTTGGTATTGAGGTAGAACATCGCCTAACCGAGCTGGCAATGCTGGCGATAGGCTTTGAACAAAGTATTACACACTTGAAAATCCCCGACGTTGGTATAGACAGCCCTATTCCATTAGCAGAGCGCATACCCTCGCCACGCATCTTGTCTCTACGCACACAGGCATTGAGTATCGGTTTAGTCAGGACATTTGGGCACTAGTTTGAAAGACAAGGCTATTGGCACAATATGGTTTTGATGGGGGACTACACGGCTTTGTTGCATAACTAACATCTCTCCTTTTTAGTATGCGGAGGGCTTTCCCC
>JAPPIL010000097.1 GCA_028877195.1 Pseudomonadota bacterium | reverse complement strand
GCTTCAGCCACCTCCAGCATCGGTAGGGCTAACATCAGCGTCAACATGATATTGAAGATAAGTTTCACCAAAGACTGTCCCGCAAACATGATACCCCCTATTTCCTTATGTTGGTTGTTCAATCCCTTTAAAGTCTAGCCAGTGCTGCGAGGATATACACTGACCAACCAGCCATAGCAAATTTTTTCTGTATGAATGCTCGCAGTTTCGCGGTTGATTTTTATTTCGTTTTGCGAGATACGGTCGGCACATTGAGTGAAAACTAAATTTTGTTTGGGTGTGGGCATGAATTTAAAACTTCACGGGACTTATCCAAGACTCTGCTGTCTTGTGCGCACAGCTGCCATCTTGTTCTGTTGTAGTGTGGGAATTGTGGGTGCGACGAGTGCACTGGGCACGACGACCAGCCCTGAAACGCAAGCCGAGCAAGATGCGATCAGTAAAATGCGTGGTGTCTATGAGTCTTTTTTCACCTCTAGATATTCGTTAGAGCAGGAGTTTCCTTTTCGTTTGATTTCGATCAGGGACACACTTGCTCCGTATCAAGCTGATACGAATGTATTATCTAACGTACTTGAGTTTGACATCGATAAACGCCTTCAGGATGTCGATGCCGACAAAATCAAAGGCACGCTGATAAGTGCACTCGCCCCAGTTCTTTATACTTTAACGACAACAGATAGAGATAAAATTGATATTTTTTCTATCGCCAGCCAAGTGTCGGGTAAAGCTCTAAAGGATTTATTGTCAATCCGTTCAGAGATAACCAAAGCTTTAACCAAACATCAACGCGAGAACATCACTTATCGCTTGTATCTCGCTCCTTATCGCAAGACCGATGCTCGCCTCGTCTACAACGAGCAAAAGATAGACATGGTGCGCTATGGGCACGTTTCACTACTCAACGACCAACGCACAACAGCACAGGAAACGATTGCGCATGAGATAGATTTACAGCGAGCTAATCTCTACTATTCATATAATCGCAAGCAAACCGCTCCAAGTTTCCTTGCTGCGGGTATGCATTTTGTCTTTAGCAAAGACAGTGCAACCCTCAATTGCGAAATTCTCGTTCACCTCTATCCCCGCTCATTCCCGTATAAAGACATCGCCGACAACATTCAATTTCGGGAGATAGTCATTCCAGCTGGCGAAGACTTCCGTCATCCCGTTGCCTTACTCAAGATGGAAATGCCAATCTATCAAACGGGCGAAGCGGTAGACCCAACCCTAACCAATCAATTTGGGAATTTTGCTGGCATCAAAGACTATCGCTTTATCCTTGCCGAGCAAAAGAACCGCAGGTTCACCCCCTATCTGCTTGGACATCTGAACAAGTTCAAACCACTTGATGTGAAGTTTCAATTTCAAACCGTGCTGCTATCACTACGCACCTTGCAAGCAGAGACGGTCAACATGGTCTTTGCCCCATCGTTCAGAGTTGGCTCGCTACTCCAAGCCAATCTAGGAGGCTACACGCTCAAGAAAGTTGACGAGGAGTTCAAGACCACCATCAACGAGTCGTTGCGTGAGGCAAAGCAAAAAGCATTAGATAAAGTAACGCTTGAACTACAGGCAAAGGTTAAAGCTGAAATGGAGACACGACTAACGGCAACCGCAAAGAACAAAGAGGTCTCCGACTTGATCAAGAATGGGGTCATGTTTGGGTTAGAAAAAATTCTTGCGCAAGCAGAGTCGCGACTAACCCCTCCTTCAAACTAACTATCTAACTTAAGGAGATACATAGTGATGCGTGTTCTGCTTTTTTGCTCCTTACTAATCGCTGGCGTTGACAACGCTAGTGCTAACACCGATAAACCGCCAACGATTGACTTGACGTGGAGGCTACATGCTCGCAATATGCTGGTCATCGCTAAACAGCAGACCCGGCCATTCTTCCGCGATCGCAACGTTCAGTATCGTTTGCGGCAATGGCTGAATGCTCCCGCTAATCGCACCTATGTTGAATCTTGTCAAGAACACTTATCGCCGCTAATTCATTCTTACAATACGCTGGCAGCACTATGCTGGGCTAAACGTCAAGACAATGCCGAAGCGATCAAATGGTTGCTGACCCACTACTATCTTGACCTTGCCGTGTCGTTGCTTGAACTTACCAATGACCCTCGCTACGAGGCACACTATCAGCAACTTGCGAGCGAAATGCTGGTTTACTTACGCGACTATGAAGGCGAGACCAAGCGGTTAAGCGCCTGCTTCAATGCTAAGCGCCATGCCGCGATCGCAGCTTGCCTTTATCGTGATTTTGCGGCAGTAAATCGCCCGAAGCATCATCTCTATGTGCGACTAGCATCAAAAAACACGATGCTTGCTAGCGAAAAAATACCTTATTTTGCGCTCAATACCGCCCAGATATTTCCATTTCACTTTGGTCATGCCAGTTCCGAGACAGGCTGGGTCGAGGGAAACAGCACCCACTATGCGATTACCACTCGCACCGATGCGAATTTTGGTGAGGCGATCGACCGCAGCAATGCCAAACTCATCGCTAATTACCCCGCAAGCGGACAAGGCTCATTGCGAAGTATGTATCGTCGCATCAAGAGTCAAGGTTATCAAAGTGTGTTCACAGATATTGAGCAGGGCGAGCAAAATTCCGACGGTCTGATGCTTACCGAGCAGCTCTGGCATCCTGATAGCAATGGAAATACTGATGTCCGCGATGTTTATGCGGAAGCTGCGCGGTTGATTCGTGCTGCCGAGCAGACGGTGTTTATCGACATGTTTGCACTCGGCGGGGTTGTAGGCATAGGGTTTGCCAAACTTATCCTCGCACAGTTGGAAGCAAAGCCGCAGTTAAAGGTTTTTATTCTGCGCGATGTCGTCAATCACTTTGGCAGTTTGGAAGAGCAAGTGCCAGTCTTTAACTACTTGCTTGCTTACTCGTATCTTTTTCCGCACCGCTTAATCATCAGCGAAGCGCATATCTATGACCATATATCGGGGTTGCCGCATTATCTTGCGGCGATTATCAACGATGATTTGATCAGCAACAGTGGTATTCAAGATACCCTTAACCTCGCCGTTCAAGCGGTGTCTGACCATAGCAAGTTGCTGGTCGTCGATGGCAAGGGCAAGTATCCGAAAGCCCTAATCTCTTCCAAAAATTGGGGCGACCAAACAGGGGCTATATTCTTTGATGATGGTATCCTCGTTGAGGGTGCGGCGGCGGCTGTAGTTCAAGATGACTTTTACCATGACATGCGTCTTGGTTTGCAGAAAGTTATGGCTGCCAAGTATCCTGCTGGCAAAATTGCAGGACACGCAAGCTACATCGACACCCTGTATCAAGGAGTGAAGCGCGAGGATACAGACACCTTGCCCTTAACTGAAGAAGGAGGTGTTGGGGAAGACC
>JAPPIL010000020.1 GCA_028877195.1 Pseudomonadota bacterium | reverse complement strand
TAGTTCACCCGTTCCTCAAAACCAATCGTTGCCTCTAATTCACGGGCTTTAGTTGCCGTGTTTTTGAAACGAAACAGCACCTCCAACCCATAACCCTGTTCAGGAAAGGTCAACTCTTGGCTAACATGCCACCCATCTTGGCGATACCAAACCTTCAAGGTATTGCCATGTCGCTGTGCTTCAACACTGTAGGGAAAAGGCTCAAGACCGACGGTATTCCATATTCGCAAAGTGTTGGGGGATAGGTTGACATTAGCACTGGTCGCTTGTGCTTCCTGACGGTAGTTATGAAGTTCTATCGCCGTGAAGCCACCGATGTCTTGACTATACTGTAGTTGTAAATCGGCATTGCTGAACGTCAGCTCAGCCTTGCTTAACCTCTTCACCTGTTGGGCTTTTGTGTCTTGGCTGTTGTTAGGAGCACTGGTGTCAATCGTCGCAGGCGTGCTAGCAGTAGATGACTGTGAGGTTGAGTGGTCATGGCTTGCGTCAGGTTTGGCATCGGACTGTGCGGTTGCAGCGGTCGGTTGCGGACGCGGATACTTGCTCGCCAAATACTGCGAATAAAGCATATAGAATAATGCACAAGCGAGGATTGCCACTAAAGAAGTGCGGTTCATGGCAAATCCACTCCCCCAGATGTAAAGGGATGACAACGCAAAAGGCGTTTAATAATCATTTGCAGTGCTTGTCGAATACCAAAACGCCGTAGACAAATACGGGCATAGTGTGAGCAGGTTGGGTAGAACCGACATTCACAGCCGAGGCAAGCAAACAACGGCGATAACGTATACTGATACACTCTAATAAACGCGCTGATGCCTTTGTTAATCATTAATTTCCTGCTGGGTTTACTAACAGCCTGACACTGAAGTCGCTGATACAATTATTCAACAAAGCCACTTGACTCACCCGTGTGCTTGATTTTATGTGCCAGTCGGTGCAGGCAGTGGCGCACATCGCTGGTTAATTTTGCTAAATCATTATCCTTGCGGCGGCGGGCAATACAGACAAAATCTATCGGTATGGTTGTCGGTAAAGTCTCACGCCGAAACGACTCACGGACACAGCGCTTGATGCCGTTGCGCCGCACCGCGACACCGACCCGTTTGGAGATGACGATACCTAACCGATGCTGATGACTTGAGTTTCGCTGACGAGCATGAGCGTAGACAACCACCGAGCTGGAGACATGCTTGATACCCCTACGCAACGCCGATGTAAATTCACGCCTAGCGCGCAACCGCCGTTCTGGGGGAAAGGACTCGTCTATATCTGCTGTGTCAACTCTACTCGCATCACTATTTCTTGTAGACACTAACACTTATTCTTTTTCTGCCTTTACTGCGTCGGGAACGCAACACGTTGCGCCCACCTGTGGTGCTATTGCGGGCACGAAACCCGTGTGTTCTTGCGCGTTTGCGGTTATGGGGCTGATATGTTCTTTTCATGTCGCTCTCCTTTATCCAGAAGCCGACCGAACTTTAGCAAATAGATTTTAGCAAAGCAACGATGGTTAAGATTAGGGGCTTAGCCAAAAACAGCTAACACTACTCCATCGACCAAGCATATTGCCAGATACTGCGGAAGTTGCCATGCTTGGGCGCAGTTCCCTTGATAAAGCTAAACTTATTTCGATACCCTAGCCGAATGAAGTTGATACTCCAGCCAAGAATAAAGGGATGATTTTCAAACAACAGCGAGTCGATGCGCTTGAATATCTTGGCACGTTGTTGGCGATCAAATACCGACCCGACCCGCACGAGCAGGTTATCAAGCTCTTGACTGGTAAAACCAGATAGATTGCTACTGCTTACCGTATCGCGGAATTTGGAATGCCACATGCCATGCGGGTCAGGATTCAAATCCCCGCCCCAACCGATGAACATAAAGGTAAAGTCTTTACTATGGAAATGCTTCATCAGTGTTGCCCAAGTAGTGAGACGCAGTTTGATGTCGATGCCGACCTTACGCATGTCTTCTTTCCAAATCGTTAGATAACGCTCTTGGTTCTTGCTAGCATAAAGGTATTCAGCGATCAGAGGTTTGCCGTCCTTAACTCGCAACCCATCCTTGTTGATTTTCGTATAGCCAGCCGCCGTCAGTAGCTTGCGAGCTTGTGCTAAATCAAATTCAATCATCGCATTGCCCGCACTAGCAAAAATCGAATTCGGGAAGTAGCTATTCAAAGGTTGATAGATACCGTAGAACAGTTTGTTGATAAATTTTTTGCGATCAAAGGTGTGCGCAAAAGCCTTGCGTATTCGCACGTCATCAAAAGGTTTACGTCTGGTATTGATCGCGATACCACGAAATTTTTGCGGCGACTGTGTTTCAACTTTCTTGGCAACGAGCAACTGTTGCTTGAACTTCTTGGAACTTGTCTCGGTTGCCCAGCGTTTGGCATCACTGAACGCAAACATGTCTATCTTGCCGCTCTTGAAGAGTTCGTAACGCACGGTCGCATTGTCAACGATTTTGAAGTTGATGCGATCAAAGTTATAGCGTCCGATATTCTGCGGTAAATTGCTGCCCCAATAATTTTTATTACGCACTAACGAGATAAGTTTGCCTTTTTTCACTTTATCAACCCGATACGCACCCGAACCAAATATATCGGTGTTGAAGTCTTTATTAAAATCCTTGCCGTCAGCAAGATAATGCTTATGACTGAAAACACTGAAGGCGTAGCACAAAGTCGTGATATTGCTGAATCTTGCCGCTTTTGCGTGCAACTTAATGGTGTGCTGGTCAACCACCTCTAGTTTGCTGAAACGGTTCAAATCAGAACGCACTCCACCGATAAGATTGGCAGGGTTATGAATAATATCCCAAGATGCCTGCACGTCTTTAGCTGTTACAGGCGTGCCATCGGCAAAGCGTGCTTTCTTGTTCAAATAAAAAGTAAACACCTTACCATCAGATGAAACCTCCCAACGTTTAGCTAACAAAGGCACAACCTCACCTGTCTGGTAATTTGTTTCGCAGAGATTCTCAACCACCAGCTCAAAAACCATCTTGGATGACAAATCACCAGAGATAGGAAAATTCAATGAACGCGGATAACTCGTGCGCCCGATAGTAATCGTCCCCCCTTTCGGAGCATCAGCCCTGCCGATAATTGGATTCTTGTTGTAGTCAAGTGCCGCGGCATTGAAGAGGCACACAACCATAAAGATCAGGGTTGTTAGTAGTTTTAGCATCAACTTCTCCTTCTAATGTTTACGAGAGGCAAAGCCTCTCATGCTCTTCCTTTTTTATGCGGAGGAACGTTAGTCGCTCTACGAGCGACAGACTCTGCGCTCATTCGGAAAGACCAAGTTCACTTGGTCTTTGCCTCATTTCGATTGAGTTCGTCTCATAAATATTTTTTTCCGAC
>JAPPIL010000269.1 GCA_028877195.1 Pseudomonadota bacterium | reverse complement strand
TTGCCACTGGCGGCGGAAACTAATACCTGGGATAACAGCAGGCAAAAGGCGTTATAAATTTAACCAAACACGACAGGGGTATTGCATTTGCTCGGCAGTCCAAGCTGGGATGGTAGCTTTCTGCGTCGGTATCTGAAATCTGAACCGAAATACGACTTGATAAGTTTTTTTATATTACGCGACCCTTGGGATGTATCGCACACAGAGACAAGAGAATTGAGCTTGATACCTTTCCCAGTCGATCAATTGTTTGGGGAAGAGTTGAAAAACTTTAAAGTTATCGTCATGCAAAACTTTGCGTTGCACCGCTTCTTGAACCCCACCCATCAGCGCAACTTGGTTGAATTTGTGCGGGCGGGTGGTGGACTGCTGTTTATTGGCGGGCCACGAGCCTTGCATAAGGAAGACTATGAGCAATCACCATTGGCAACGATTTTACCCTTCAAGGTAATGGCGAGCGGTGCTAGCAGTTCATATCAAAGTGAAGCACGGTTCAAAATCAAGATGGCAAAACCAACACAGGCACAGCGTGAATTGGCGAGTGTTTACGATGATTGGCTACAAAGCGCTGATCAACTCATGCAGTTTGATGTGGCTACGGGTTTACATATAGTGCAGCCTGATGCCGAACAATCAACGCCGCTGCTTTATGCGATTGACGAACAGCAACGGCAGTTGCCGTTAGCGCTAGCCTCTTATCCAAAACATGGGCGAGCTATTTGGTTGTTTAGCGATTCTCTGTGGCGTTTTGCTTTTGATAGCGATTCACGCCATAATTATCATCAGTTTTTACAGAGTGCGATGGCTTGGTTGCTCCATCAAGACCTTTACCAGCCGTTGGTGAGCAAGAACTTTATCATGTATCATGACCAAGAGTTAGATTTGGTTTGGCAGCTTGATTTGACGGGTGCAGCGACAAAATACTTCTCCAGCACAGCTGCTTGGCAACTAGAATTATGCGGGCAGCACATTGCTTGGGATAAAGTGGCGGTAGAACATACTGGCATGCAACGACTACAACTGCGGGGCAAAATCACTGTCGCTCAAATAGGCAAGCGCAGCAGGTGTAAGATTACTGTCTATGGCACAAACAAGGCGTTTGGTTCGCTACGCACTGGCAGTATCGCTCTAGTGCCTGAATTATTGAGCGATGCGGAACTCGGCGACACGACGATGAAATTACAGGCTTTGGCAAAACACCTAAATGCGCCACTAATCATTGATTATCAAGCGGTTAGCAGCGAAGTGAGCTTGGCGTTGCGGTCATGGTTAGGCACAGAAAAAACGATAACTGATGCTAGATTAGACCATTACTGGTTATTATCTAAATGGTATTTCTATATGTTCCTGCTGTTTTTGCCGCTGGAAGTGTGCTTGCGGCGGCGGTTGTTCTTTGCTTATGAAAGGCGTTAGGCATGCGTCAAAAAATAAATTTCTACACTGACAATCCTGACATCGACTTTCATTTGCTTGATCGGTTGGGGGAGCTGTATCAGTTTATCACGCCTGCGCATCGGGAACTGCTAGGGGTTGATGACGAGCAAAGCTTTTGTGATGTCTGGCTTGAGGGATTGCGAAGTTTTGGTGAGGCAATTGGCACCGAGATTGCACCACGCATTCAGCAAGTTGAGGAAGAGGAGCTAACCCTTGATGCTGATGATAATCTCCAGATGGGCAAAGCACTGCGAGCAAACGTTAAGCTGTTGAATGATTTAGGCATCGCACCCTTCGGGGCCGTAGAAACGCATGCTGGCATGGGAGCGCCATTTGCGGTGCAGTGTTGCCTGTTTGAGATGTTGGTGCGCGCCTGTCCATCAACGGCATTGAATGTCATTTGGTACGGCACAATCGCTGAGATAGTCGATCGCTTCGGCTCACAAGCACAAAAAGACACTTTTATCCCGCCGTTAGCAAGTGGTGCGATGTCTGGTTGTATGGCCTTGACCGAGCCAGAGACGGGCAGCGATTTAGCCGCAATCAGTAGTTACGGCGAGCGCCAAGCGGATGGCAGCTATAGGCTGTATGGTAATAAGCGTTTCATTACTAATGGCACTGCTGATTTAGCGCTGGTATTAGCAAGGTCAAGCAAGACGTTTGCGGGTTTGAAACATCTATCGCTTTTTATCGTGCCACGTCGCTGCGGTAAAAAACTAAACTACCGCGTAACCAAATTGGAAAAGAAACTTGGGCTGCAAGGGTCAGCAACTTGCGATCTAAATTTTCAAGGTGCTACGGCCGAGCTTCTCGGTGAGGAGGATAAAGGTTTATCTTACATGTTGGCGTTGATGAATAATGCTCGTATTGCCACTTCTTATCAAGGTGTTGGCAGTCTTGAAGCGATTTACCGTATCGCCACTACTTACGCTGGTCAACGTCAAACATGGGGCAAGCCAATCGCTAACCATGAGTTGATCGCCGAGAAACTTGCGGACATGCAGATGGATTTAGCAGCAATCCGTAGTTTGGCTTACAAGGCTGGGTTTCATGAGTCGTATGTAATGATGGCGCGAGCGTATCTTGAGCGCAACGACGAGCTTGAACCCGTTGCGGCGGAGAAATTACAGCAACAAGTTATGGCTCATCAACGGCGTTTGCGGCACTGGATACCGTTGATAAAATACTGGGTCGGTGAACATGTTCCTTATCATGCCCGTAATGCCCTGCAAATTCATGGTGGTTATGGTTATACAAAGGAATACCTGCCTGAACTGTGGCTACGAAGCACAACTATCCTGTCAATTTATGAAGGAACATCACAGATTCAAGCGCTGATGTGCATGAAAGACACCCTTAAAGATATTCTGCGTAGTCCAAGCAAATTTATTGAGCGGACTATCGCTTTGAATGTCAAGGGTTTGTCCGAAAGCATGCTGCGCCGCAAACTAAACCGCGCTAAACGCCATGTCAATGCCGCGATGTTATCGGTGTTTTTAGGGCTGGTCAGAGAGAACTTTGCCTTGAACATCTCCAAACTACAATTGAAAGCGCTACGACAAGGGATGGAACGCTTACGCAAGAATATCAAGATGCAAGATTTCTCGCATGCATTGCGCAACGCCGAGCGTATCTGTGCGATGAAGTGCCATGTTGCATTAGCAGAATCCCTAGTCTGGGACGCTGAACGCGACCCCCGCCGCAAAGCACTTGCCTTACGCTATCTCAACCGCTCGCTACCACGCCTTGCTTGCTTAAAAGCCGAGATAGATGCAAGTTCACAGTTTTAGTGGCTTTGTTGCATAACTTGTAGTTGCCTTTCCTTATTTGTTTGCGGAGGGCTTTCCCCGGCTTTGTTGCACAAGTAATTCCTATTTTTTTTATGCGAGGAGCGTTCCCCTCCTCGCGCTCCTCCCCTACCGTCTCAAGACATATGCTGGTTTGAGTC
>JAPPIL010000096.1 GCA_028877195.1 Pseudomonadota bacterium | reverse complement strand
TTTAGTGTAGGTGCTGGCAAAATGGTCTACCTCGCCATCGCTATGGAAGGTAGAGAGTAGTTCTGGGTAATGTTGACCTAAAGCCTTTTGGTTGCTGGCATAGACCCACGGCCCCAAGTTGCCCGACACCTCAATCTCCGAAGTATGCTTGTTGGCTTTATAGATGTTAGCCAGTTGCGTTAGATTGTAGGGGCCATGCAGGTGCTCGTGGTTGCGCCGCAATAGGTAAAGTTTTTCGCTCATGCTGTCTCATGATGTTGTTAGGGGCAAGAGCAACTGGTATTATTCTACCATAAAGAAAGTGCTAGACGCGATAGCCGAGTCTCATGCCACCTTTACTCTATGGATTTATGCCAATGTTTGCTATTACTGCTGCGAAGATAGGGAGCAGAATATGACCACCACACCAGCAAAGATAACCGAACCAACCGATAGCGACACCCTGCCCAACAAACGGGAAGGGTTAGGCTGGTTGAGTATGGTGCTGTTGATGATATTGTTTCCGCTGCTGTTTTTTCTGTGTGTGTTCATCCCTATTTGGTGGGGCACGGCTTCTAATGTCGGTGGGTAGTTGCCTGTCTGATGTATCGTTCCCTTAATGTTATCCTCATTCTGCTGCTGCTGGTAATCCTCGCTGGTGGTTATGTGCGCATCGTCGAAGCAGGTCTCGCCTGCCCCGACTGGCCTCTATGTCATGGGCAGCTTATTCCAGCGTTTGACCACCCAGAGTTCGGTGGCAAGGTTTTTTGGGAATGGGGGCATCGCTTCTTGGCTTTGATCGCCTTCCTCGCTATCTTGTATTTCGCTGCGCGTGTCTGGTTCAGCCGTCCGCACTATCGCAAACATTTACTTCTGCTCGTCGCACTGTTTTGCCTCCAAGCATTGCTTGGGGCTTTGACCGTAACTGAGCTTTTAGCATCACCAACAGTCAATCTCCACTTCTTCAATGCCTTGATCCTGCTATCATACTTTGTTTGGTTGCGGTTGCGGATTGATAGCAAAGCCAAATGCGACCCACCATCAATGCTAGTGCAGGGGTTTCTACTGGCAGCAATGACCTTGTTGGTGCTGCAGTTTATTATCGGCAGTGTGGTCAGCACCACTTATAGTGGCTATGCTTGCGATAGCTTCCCTTCCTGCACAGGGGTGTGGGAATTGCCCACCACGCGTTCACAATCGCTGCACATGCTGCATCGGCTAACAGGGGTTGTGGTGTTGCTGGTAAGTTGCGGCTATCTGCTATTGCCAGCTTCAGGGCGACGACTGCGCTGGGCTTGCTGTATCGTGCCAATGACCGCGGCACTACAAGTATTGTTAGGGGTAATGTCAATCTACTGGGGATTGAGTATCGTGATGCGCACCTTGCATTTTGGTGTCGCATTGATACTGTATCTGCTAATGTTTACGATTACTTGTATCTATTTACTCTCGCGGCCGAAGCATGCGTGATTACCTAGTCTTGACCAAACCTGTTATTGTTCTGCTGATTCTCGTAACTGCGATACCAGCAGTTCTTATGGCATCACGAGAACAGTTAGATGTGATCGTCCTTATCGCTGCCGCATTAGGTGTGATGCTTGCCGCCGCGTCAGCCAGTGTATTCAACCATTTGTTAGAAGCAGACCTTGATCAACGCATGTATCGCACCCGCTCACGCCCATTGGCAAGGGGAACTATCTCTAAAAGTGCGGCATGCATGTTTGCTACCGCGCTGGGTATCGCATCGGTGTTGATGCTGCTGTGGCAAACAACACTGGTTGCGGCACTCTTGGCAGTTGTGGCAATACTATTCTATGCGCTACTGTATACACTGGTGCTAAAACCCAACACTCCGCAAAACATCGTCATCGGTGGTGCGGCTGGAGCAGTAGGGCCGTTGATCGGCTGGGCAGCAGTAACGGGTGGGTTGAGCTGGTCGGCTTGGTTGCTATTCTTGCTGATTTTTTTGTGGACACCGCCACACTTCTGGGCGCTGGCAATCCATTATCGCCGCGACTACAAACATGCAGATGTGCCGATGTATCCGACAGTGCATGGGGTGGCAAAGACCAAGCGCATGATTTTTCTCTATGTGTTGGCGATCTTGCCAGTGCTGCTATGCTTTAACCTTGTCAGCGATACATCGCAGTGGTTTTTTGCTATCAGTATGGTGGTGTCGCTGTATTTTCTTTACAAGAGTTGGTCGTTCTTGCGTTCAAATAAGCAAAATGACTTGTCGTTATTTCACTTCTCGTGCATCTATGTGTTACTTTTGTTTTCAGGGATTTCAATCGACCAGCTGTTGATGGTGTGGCTACAATGATTGCGGAACAGCAACAAGCGATCGAAACATTCATCGCTACCGACTTGGCGAAACAACTCAAACTGCATGCTGCTAGCTGTCGGCTGGTTTCCTACGACGGCAAGGTGCTGACGATCAAAATTCTCGGTGGCTGTTCAGGTTGCCCCTCTAGCCAACTGACAATCTTCAAGATGGTCGTCCCCGCGCTCAAGGAAAAATTTCCGCAAATCAGCGATGTGTTGTTAGACTGAATGCGACCGCATCGCAAACAAGCACCCAAAGCATGTCTCTAACTATCATCAAACGCGAGCTTCAGAGTTACTTTAGCACTTGGAACGGTTATGTCATTGCGGCATTGGCGCTGTTGCTGGAGGGTTTGCTGTTCAATGCCTTTGCTATCGGCAACAGTGCGAAGTTTTCAGCCGATGTGATGGCTGACTTTTTCTATCTTGCTAGCGGCGTAACGATGGTCGCTTCTCTGTTTCTTGCGATACGACTGTTTGCGGAAGAAAAGAGCAGTGGCACGCTGATTTTGCTCTACACATCGTCGTTAAGCGAGCGAGAGATAGTTTATGGCAAGTTTATCTCGGCGCTCGTGTATCTAGCGGTCATGCATCTGTTGTCATTGTATATGCCAATACTCATCCTCGTGCATGGCAAGATTTCCTTCGGGCATCTGGCGGTGGGTTATCTTGCCTTAAGTTTAATCGGGGCGGCGACGATAGCGATGACTTTGCTATGCTCGTTGCTTGCTCCGAATCAACTGCTTGCAGGCATCAGTGCTGCGGGGTTATTGGTGTTTATGCTTATCCTTTGGCTACTGGCAAAGATAGTAGAAGAACCATTCACGTCGCTGTTTGCTTATCTGGCGTTTCATAATGAGCATTTTACAACGTTGAGCAGAGGGGTGCTGCATAGCAAACATGTCATTTATTACTTCAGTGTCTGTATATTTTTTTTAGAGTGTAGTGTGCGAGCCTTACAAATCAAGCGCTGGCAAGGATGATGAGGGTTTAGTGAACAATCGTTTAAATCAAGGCAGCACGAGTGTAGCAAGCGCCCCAGGTGGGGGTGCAGGGGCTTTGTTGCATAACTAACATCTCTCCTTTTTAGTATGCGGAGGGCTTTCCCC
>JAPPIL010000180.1 GCA_028877195.1 Pseudomonadota bacterium | reverse complement strand
TTTTGTCAGTAGTCTTGCCCTGCCTGCCGATAAGAGATTAAGATTGACAGGGCAAGTGGTCAATTGCTTGACCGAATCCAGTGGCAACTTCAGCATCGAGAGGCTGGAGGAGATTGAGGCAGGATGTATTGCGAGAGTGAAGGATATACTTATGCGCACCGTAAAGATTGGCGAAGAAGGTTGGCTTGAAAAAGGTTTCAAAAAAGGATTAGCGGCAGGCATTGCTGAAGGCAAGGCTGAAGGCATTGCCGAAGGTAAGGCTGAAGGCATCGCCGAAGGCAAGGCTGAAATAGCGTTGCGTATGCTTGCAGAGGGTATGAGTGCAGCGGTTATTTGTCGCACCACTGGTCTCAATCACAGCGCCTTGACTAAACTAAAAAGAACACTCGCCTAGTTAGACAAGCCGACTTCGTTGCATAACTAACATCTCTCCTTTTTAGTATGCGAGAGGCGTTAGTCGCTCTACGAGCGCCAGACTCTGCGCTAACAAATGCGAACAAATAAGAAAAGGTGATGCCATATCAAAACCTTCCAAACTTTTTGAAAAAAGTTTGATCAAAAACTTTTAGAAAGAGAAACAATAGGTGAGAGCAGGAACATGCCCTTTGGCATATTCAGAGGACAACTACACTCCGCATAAAAAATGCCACAAAGCCCCCTACACCAAATAGGTCTGCCATAGCTTGAGAATTGTCAAGCGTTTGCGGTCTTTAGGCATCGAGCGTAAAGCTTGCGGGAAGGTGGCAAACTGTTGCCATAGCGCTGTTCGGAGTGGGGGTTGGAGATAAACGATAACGGCTGTGCACTCGTCTTGTGCGGCTCGGAATGCAGTTGTGATGATAAACCGTTCATGTTGTAGGGTGGCTGTTAGTTCGGCGCTGATGATATTACAGAGCAACACTCTTGCCGCTGCCTCACACTGAATACCAACGGTCTGCAGGTCGGGGCGATAAAGGTGATAGACCTGCTGCTTATCCTGCACGATTGGTGCGATAAACAAACGTTTAGTCGGGCAATAAATAGGACAACAATCCATGCGCATATCTCTCACTTGGTCAGAGTAATAATTGCATGATGACCGCACATGTTAGGTCTGTTTGGCGTTTATCGTGCGCCAACGACCATTTTCCCAGACAGCTGACCAGCCGCTACGTTGCTTGCCAGGGCGTTGTCTGTCAATCGCCGCGAGGTAGTAGCTTTTTGTCTTCCGACTGAACCTAACAACAGTCTTGTTGCCTTTATCATCCGTCGGCGGTGCATCGAGGAAGAAACTAAACTTGGGATCAAGTTGATCGGCGTAGCGCAGCAGTTCTTCAATCAATGGCGCACGAGTTTCTCTCGACTTCGGATAATTACTAGAGGCAAGAAAAATTCCCGCTGCACCATCACGCAACACAAAATGTCCGTCGGACTTCTCGCATTTCAAATCTGGCATCGGCACTGGATCAGCACGTGGTGGGGCAGGCTCACCGTTGCGTAACACCTTGCGTGTGTTTTGGCAGGTTGGGTAAGCGGTGCAGGCAAAGAACTTGCCGAACCTACCACTGCGTAGATGCATCTCGCTACCGCACTTTTCGCATTCAAGCACGATGCCATCGTAGCCCTTGAGTTTGAACTCGCCATGCTCAACCTCAAAACCTTCACAATCGGGATGATTAGAACAAAGATGCAAGCGTTTATTCTTGTCAATTAGGTAAGAAGTCATCGCCGCATCACATGCCGAGCAACGATGCCGTTTGCGTAATTCTTTTGCTTCACCATCATCGTTGCCATCACCAGCAACAATAATTTCATCATCAGGGATAAGGTTGATCGTCTCCTTGCAGCGCTCTTGCGGCGATAATTGATACCCCGAACAACCAAGAAAAACACCAGTCGATGCGTTGCGCACCATCATCTTGCGTTGACACTTGCCACAATCTAAATCAATCATCGTCGGCAAGCTCGGCTGCATACCCTCTTCAGCTGCATGCAGGGTGCGACGGAAGTCGTCGTAAAACTCGTCCAGCACCTCTAACCACTTGACCTTGCCGTTAGCAATAGCATCAAGCTGTTCTTCCATCTCGGCTGTGAAGCCAACGTCCATGAGTTTCTTGAAATGCTCATCCAAACGTTTAGTTACGATGTCGCCGATCTTCTGCAGGTAGAAACGCCGCTGCTCACTTTTGACATAACCACGATCTTGAATCGTCGAGATGGTCGTCGCATAGGTTGATGGACGACCGATGCCAACCTTCTTGAGTTCACGCACTAACGATGACTCCGAATAGCGTGGTGGCGGTTTAGTGAACTTCTGCACATCTTCTAATTTTTTTAGGTCAAGCACCTTACCTTCAGGAAGTTCCTGCACAATTATCTGCTCATCGTCTTTGTTCGCAGACATCGGTTTCAAAACTTCTTGATAGCCAGCAAAACGTAATACTCGCCCGCGCAATTTAAGTTCAAATTCACCCGCAGTAACCGTAATATTAGTAAGATCAAACTGCGCAGGAGTCATTTGACTAGCGACGAAGTATTGCCAAATAAGTTCATACAAACGCCTGACACTGGCATCGCTGTCCTGAAATTTTTGTGGTGTAGTTAGCATATTGGTTGGACGAATAGCCTCATGCGCTTCCTGTGCTTGTTTGCTGCTGGCATAGATATTTGGCTGCGCTGGCAAGTATGGTGCGTCGTATGTTTTTTTGATGAACGCACGGCAAGCGGATAACGCCTCTTTGCTGATACTAGTCGAATCGGTGCGCATGTAGGTGATATGCCCCGCTTCATAGAGGCGTTGCGCAATCGTCATTGTTTTCTTGACACCGAAGCCCAGCCGCGTGCTTGCCGCCTGCTGCAACGATGAGGTTTCTAACGGTGCGGGCGCTCGCACTTGCGTTGTCTTTTGTTCGCAAGCACTGACTATATGTTTATATTGCTGTAAGCGTTGCATTTTCTCACGACAGACTTCAGCATTAGGGGGGCGGAAAGTCTTGCCATTTTCTTTGCTCACCTGTGCCTTGATACCCTCACCGTAGTGGGCAAAAAGCACCCAAAACTCTTCAACCTTGAATGCGCTGATCTCATGTTCACGCTGGGCTACGAGCTTGACCGCAACGGACTGCACCCGACCTGCGGAAATACCACGAGCGATTTTCTTCCACAGCAGCGGCGACACCATATAACCAACGACGCGATCAAGGAAGCGCCGTGCTTGCTGGGCGTTGACGCGGTTCATGTTTATCTGTTGCGGGTCTTTGAACGACTCGGCAATCGCCCGTTGCGTGATCTCGCTGAAGGTTACGCGCTTGTAGCGGTCTTTTGCGCCACCGATCGCCTCCCGCAGATGCCAAGCAATCGCTTCACCCTCGCGGTCAAGGTCGGTGGCAAGATAAATATGTTCAGTCCCTGCTGCAGCCTTCTTAAGTTCACGTAAAACTTTATCC
>JAPPIL010000046.1 GCA_028877195.1 Pseudomonadota bacterium | reverse complement strand
GGGGGGAAAGCCCTCCGCATACTAAAAAGAGATGTTAGTTATGCAACAAAGCCAGGTCAACCTGACCTTTACTTTGCCGCGCTAGCACCCTTGTTTAACAAGTGCAAATACTTTGAATCGGAAGACATCAGCATGTTTACCCTTGAAGTCAAAGTGTTGCGATAAGCCTCCAACGTCCGATAAAATTCAAAGAACTCTGGGTCTCTTCGCAGTTGGGCAGCGTAGATCGCGATCGCTTCGGCATCAGCCTCACCTTTGATAATCTCACTGCGGCGCAGAGCATCAGATTCAATGGTTTTCAAATCCTTGTTGATCTTACCAGATATTTTTGCTCCTTCACCTTTACCAACCGAGCGGATTTTTTCAGCGATACGTTTGCGTTCAGAAATCATGCGCTGATAAACTTTCTGCTGCACACTATCAACATACGTGATACTGCGCAGTTGCACATCTATCAGCTCGATACCAAAAACCTTCAACTCTTCACGAGCACGACCAATGATAATCTGACTCAACTCTTCGCGACCGACCTCAATAGCTTCAATCTCGCCCATAATCTCTTCTTCTATATCAGACACTGCGTCAGTTGCGTCTCTGTCAGCATCAGCCTGTGCTTGCCTTGCCTCTGCTTCTTGGCGTTGGGTAAGGATCTGGTTGTCGTTGCGCACCGATTCAACAAGGTTGTGGTTAGAGATGGTATCACGGGTGATACCGTCGATAATGCCGTTAAGCTTGTTTTGTGCGCCTTGTTCGTTGATGACCACTTGAGCATATTTAACGGGGTCAGATATTTTCCAACGTGCTGTCGTATCCACAAGGATATATTTTTTATCTTTCGTTGGCACTTGTTCGGGGTCGCCGTCCCAAGTCAGCAGACGTTTCTCGTAGAAACGCACGTCTTGAATGAAGGGCAGCTTCCAATGTAGACCCGATTCAGTAATCGGCCCACTAACGATGCGACCAAACTGCACGATTAAAGCTTGATGCTCCTCCCGCACCCGATACATCGAGCTGTAAACCACTATCACTGCCACGACTGCGATGATTAGCAAGAAGTTGTTTCTCATTATTGGCGTTCCTCCTGCTCTAGTGCGCCAGCGGCGCTTTGGTTGAGTAAACTCTGTAGTTGTGAGGGGTTTTGATATACGGGCAAAATACCACGTAAACTACTATCCACGATCGTAACTTGCGATAGTGAGGTCATTATATCCTCTACCGTTTCAAGATATAAACGCTTGCGAGTTACGGTTGGAGCTTTGCGATAAGACTCATACACGGAGCGGAAACGTGCAGATTCACCTTTAGCCTTGTTCAAAACCGAGACGGCATAACCTTCGGCATCGGCGATTTGCTTCTCGGCTTTACCACGTGCTTCAGGGATGACACGGTTGTATTCCTTCTCGGCATTGTTGATCGTCTCCTCCTGCTCCTGTTTTGCTTCGTTGACCTCGTTGAACGCAGGCTTCACTTCATCGGGTGGGTTAACGCCCTGTAATTTCAAGGTTACGATTGTTACACCAAGATTATATTTATCAAGCAATTCTTGCGTAAGATCCTTTGCTTCCACCGCAATACCAATTCGATCAGTGGTAAGCACGCTGCTGACAGAACGATTGCCCACAACTCGCCGCATGATAGACAACGATAAGTCTTTGATATTACGCAATGGATCACGAGCACTGAACAAGAAAAGCTTGGGGTCGCTAACCCGATACTCCACCTTCCATTCTACCTCGGCGACATTCAAATCCCCCGTAAGCATCAAACTTTCCTTATCGACACGGTTCTTGCCGCGCAACATGCGCCGATCAAGCACCCGTTCCTGATAACCAAAGGTCATCGGCTGACTGCTGATTGCAACCTTTTCAACATGATCAATGCCGAAAGGGATCATGAAGTGAAGACCGTTATCAACTGTTTTAATATACTCACCAAAACGAGTAATCACACCACGTTGATGCGGTTGAATAGTATAAAACGACGAGAAAGCCCCATAGATCAACGCTACCGCAACCATGATTAGCAATATCGGCATGATACCGCGCTCGCCACCGCCGCGGTCATGCCCATTGCCACGCTCACGTCGTTGCCGTGGCCTACCGAAGCCAAGCTCGTTTAAATTATCCATTAAATCATCAAGGAAACGATCCATCGCACCGCGTCGCTTGATATGCCTGATATTTTCATCGTCCATGCGATAACTCCTGCATGTGTGTTGACCGCCACGGCATCGGTTTACCTGAATTGCTATGGGTGTAGCAAGTTATTGTTTGGTATTTGAGAGGGAAGGCAATGGCAAGACTAGTGGAATACATTGGTCTGTGCTATCAAAAACCGTGCTTTCACCGTGCTCAAGGAGCAGAGTCATAGACAGTCGCATCTTCATCAAAAATTTAGACTGTATCGATAGCGCTATCTTTAATGAGCAACTCGGAGTCTTCGGGGTATCGTGGCTTGTGCACCTCACAGCTATCGGAACAGTGGATGACAACTACTTTGTCTATGATTTTCGTAAACTAAAGCAGGAGATACGGCGCTACCTGCATGAGCATATCGACCATCGGCTGCTACTACCAACCAACCCTTATGTGCGCTATCATCAAAACCGCTGGCAACTACATAGTGAACAAGGGGTTTGGGAATACACCTGCCCAGCGACAGCGGTGTGCCAGTTGCCACTCACCATCATCAATATTGAGACTGTCGCAACTATTTTACAGACAAGAATTCAGCAACACCTCAAGCACCTACCACGCCTACAGGTGTCGCTGACTACCGACCAGTTAACCGCAGGTCAAAAGTTTCACTATACACACGGTCTGCCAGGTCATGACGGCAACTGCCAACGCTTGCTGCATGGGCATCAAGGTTTCCTGCAAGTCTACACCGACTCACAACGCCAACCACAGCTTGAACAACACCTCATAACGAAAGTGCTCAAACACTACGTGCACTTTGCCAACTCCCTGCATACCAAACACAATAGCACCAGCATTGAAGTCTGCTACGAAAGCAAACAAGGCTACTTCAGCGCTAAACTGCCACGCCAGCAATGCCTCGTCTTGCCCGAACAGGAGACCAGCATTGAAAGCATCAGCCAATACCTTGCCACTTATCTACGCAATAACTACAACCTCCAACAACCAACTCGGATCATCTGCTATGAGGGATTTAATAAGGGGGCGGAAGTGGCTTTGTTGCATAACTAACATCTCTTTTTAGTATGCGGAGGGCTTTCCCCCCTCCGCACCTCCCCCCTATCGTCTTAAGACATATGCTGGTTTGAGTCGGAAACAAAATTTTATTCGCTCGCTAACACTCGTCTCATAAATATTTTTTCCGACTCTGATGAGACCAACATATGTCTGACGACTATACAGCTTGCGCCTATCGGCGACTGTTAACTCTACTCAAATACAAGTGCCTTTGGGCACTTGCTTTGAGCT
>JAPPIL010000062.1 GCA_028877195.1 Pseudomonadota bacterium | reverse complement strand
CCCCCCCCCCCCCCCCCATACAAACAAAAATAGGCATTACTTATGCAACAAAGCCTGTTGCCCCCCCATACACAGACATCACCGTCGTCGCCACTGAAAATAGCGCCCGCAGTAACCTAATAACTTCTCTGGTGCGTGTGCTCGTTTCCAGTTGCCAGCCAAGTATTTGTTTGCCTCCGAGTAGGTTGGATAAGCATGAATTGTGCCGAGAATGCGGTTGAGTCCGATACCGTTCTTCATCGCATGCACGTAAGTATTGATAAGCTCGCCTGCATTGGTACCGACGATTGTCGCACCGAGTATTTTGTCTTTCTTCGGCACCGTGAGAACTTTAACAAAGCCATGATCTTCTTCATCAGTTATCGCCCGATCAAGGTCGCTCAACTCATAGATCGTCGTCTTAAAATTAATACCTTGTGCTGTTGCGTCGGTTGCATTAAGCCCAACACGAGCTACCTCTGGGTCAGTGAAGGTGCACCAAGGCATGATTTGGTAGTTAACTTTAAGTCTAATTGGTGCAAACAAGGAATTCACCGCACAATACCATGCCTCATGCGCTGAAGCATGGGTAAACTGATACGAGCCAATAACATCACCGCAAGCATAGATGTTCGGATAATTAGTTTGCAGATAAGTATTAACCGCTAATGCCCCCGATGTCTGTGTCGCAAACTGCATGCCCTCACCACATACAGCACCGATATGTGGCTTGCGACCAAGAGCTAACAGCACCGCATCAAAAGCAAAGCGCTTCTCCTGCCCCTGATGCTCGCACACTAGCGAGCTTGTGCCACCATTATTTGCAGCGGCGGTTTCAAACCTGATCGCACGATGCTCGGTGTGAACAACAATGCCCTCGTCAGCAAAGACTTTCGTAACATAAGCAGAAACATCTGGGTCTTCCTTTGCCAACAACCGCTCGCCTAATTCAATCTGGGTAACTTGTGAACCTAAACGTGCAAATGCCTGTGCCAACTCACAACCGATCGCACCACCGCCCAAAACAAGCAAACGTTTAGGCTGCGTGCGTAACTCCCAAATATTGTCGGTCGTGTAGTGAGCAACTTGTTCAAGCCCTGGTAGCGTTGGCACAAAGGGCTTTGCTCCCGTCGCGACGATAATCTTGCGCGTCGTGATACGCTGTCCAGTTAGTTCAACACTATAGGGAGAGGTGATTTTAGCTTCGCCCTGCTGACAATCAACCCCTAGCTTCTGGTAGCGTTCAACCGAATCATGCGGCGCAATCTTGCCAATAACCCGCTGCACGCGCTCCATAACGTCTGCGAAATCATAACGAATGTCGATCGTCTGCAGTCCGTAAGCATGAGCTTTATTTGCCAAATGAGCTATCTTCGCTGATTTAATCAAAGCTTTGCTCGGCACACAACCTGTGTTTAAGCAGTCGCCCCCCATACGCTCACGTTCCAATAACAGCACCCTCGCTTGCACCGTCGCCGCGATGTAGGAACTTACCAAACCAGCTGAACCTGCACCGATAACGATAAGATTATAGTCGTAGTGCGCAGGACGTTTAAACGGACGCATTATGCGGCGGGCGTTCACAGTGTCTATAATCTTCTTCGCAAGCAATGGAAAAATTCCCAATAAGGTGAACGACAGCAGTATCGGAGCAGACACAATGTCGCTTGCCGCAGTAATTGTGGTGAGCTGTGCGCCGGCGTTAACATAGAGCAGCGTGCCAAGCAGCATCGACGCTTGGCTGACGACAAAGAAAACACCCACCCTGATCTTGGTTAATCCCATCGCTAAATTAACCATGAAGAACGGGAACAGCGGCACAAGGCGTAGGGTTACAAGATAAAACAACCCATCCCGTTGCATACCCGCATCGATTGCTTGAAACATTTGATTAAACTTGCGACGCACAAAATCACGCAATAGATACCTTGCTAGCAAAAAGGCAAGAGTTGCACCGATAGTAGAAGCAAAGGAAACGATAACTACGCCTAACCCCAACCCAAAGATAACCCCACCTGCGATAGTCATCACCAATGCACCTGGCAACGAACAGGCGGTAATTAGCACATACATCGCAAAGTATGACAAAACCGTTAACAGTTTATTATCAGTATAGAAGTCCTTCAGTTCGCCTTGTTTGGTCTTTAAGTAACTAAACTCAAGATATTGATGTAAATCAAAAACAAAGAACAGTGCGACCAGAACTACTACTGGTAAAGCAATGAGGAGTTTCTTCAGCATAAGTTTAGAGAATTCAATTCAACAGATATTTTTTAATGTCGGTATTATCAAAGCGCCATATCACATTGTCTATAAAGTAGTGATGGATATTGATGAAGATATGCGCCGCCGCAACAAAAAAAGCAACATTGTGAATGCTAGAAATACCAGTAACTTCATCCAGCAATTCAGGCACGAGATTAAAACTCAACCACCCACCAATGATAAGCAACATGATAAGCGCCGTCGCAATGATGTTCTTGCGATTTGCACTTACGTCAGTCGCTATAAGTTTTTCTTTTTCAATACGATAAACAAAGACAAGATATTGCAGGGAATGAAAGAACGGCACAGCTGTCATGTAAAAGAACGGCTGATTAAAAGGCGGCAAAAACCAAATTGAATACGCCACAAAAGGCACGAGAAAATTTACCGATGGTAGCTGTTGATAGCGACGATAATTTTGCCAAAAGATAAAATAGCAAGCACAGGCGATGATCAACCCAAATCCAGCCCAACTGATAAGCTTCGGAACTTCACCAAGTCCAATACCGTTCATCGCAATGCCGTAAAAATCTCCACTACCTGCGTAAGTGTGGTAACTAAAATAATTAACAAACCAAATACCTAACACCGACCACTTGGCGATATGGCGCTGAATATGGGTGAGCTTGTAGCTGTTGTAGTGGGCATAGACCATCATACAGCCATAGACCTGCTTGCTGTAATGCCAACCAACAGAAATATACATCAAGTCTAACAACAGCGCCATCATCTCAACGCCATGCTCTTGCGCAGGGCTAACTATCTGTGTGTTGATGCCAACAAAGCCAAGTGCTTCGTTGATGTGCTTAACAATGAATGGACTGCTATCAAAGAAAACATACGCAGTCGCAATCATCGCCGTCAACAGCAAGGGCACAAAGAGGAGTTGAAACCAGTTTCGCCCGATAAACCTTACTCCTTTGGAATAGGCAAGTTTATAGGAAGCGATAAAATGCGGATAATTAACAAACAAAAAACAGATGACAAAAAACGCACCCAGCTGGTCAAAGTATGAATTCATACCGCCAGCTGTTTGCTGAACTGGTGTCAATAACACCAACAATCCCCAAACAAAGATACTCGCCCCACCGAGACACCAGAAGTCTATAAAGCGAGTAGTAATTGCTCTTTGTTTGTCCAGCTTGTGTTACCCCTCTCGTATGTCTACTTGGTCTGTAGCGCAGTGTCCAATGCTTCAGTTAAATCTTTTTCAAT
>JAPPIL010000070.1:3230-3461 GCA_028877195.1 Pseudomonadota bacterium | reverse complement strand
CTGCGAAGCTCACGCTCCTCGCATAAAAAATAGGCATTACTTATGCAACAAAGCCGGGGCAACACCACACCTAACAGCTGCAAGAACAACCACGCTTAGGACTCCACCTACACCCAGCGCCTCTAGCACTACACTTGGGACACGATGTGTCTTTTTTTGTGGCTGGTGGCGGCGATGGGGCGGGCGCAGGCGGTGAGCCGCATGGCTTCGTATAAGTGTTGCATGTCTTGC
>JAPPIL010000070.1:0-3130 GCA_028877195.1 Pseudomonadota bacterium | reverse complement strand
TCTTGCAGGTTTTCTTGCCGCCAGCGCATGAGCCGCACTTGGGTGTGCAGGTTTTAGGTTTGGGAGCAGGCGAAGGCGATGAACCACATGGCTTCGTATAAGTGTTGCATGTCTTGCTCTTGCAGGTTTTCTTGCCGCCAGCGCATGAGCCGCACTTGGGTGTGCAGGTTTTTGGCTTGCTAACACTAGAGCATGCACAGTCCTGATAGCGCCTTTGACCATTATGCTCATAACATTGGATACAATGCCCTGGTGTTCTCTCAAAGCAAGAGTAGGACTGACACTTATTATCTGGTGGACAAGCGCATGTCCGAGATTTTACCCTTCCGTTTCTATATTCACAGCTCTCCCAACATTTATTACTCGCTTTAGTGCAAGCACCACAGCGAGGATATTTTTCAGTTAGCTGGTCTTGCTTCTTTTGGTCTTGAACCTGTTGTTTTTCTGGGTCTGGCAGGCTGTCAACTCGCTCAACTTCCGTTGGCGTTGGACAGGTGCATGATAAGTAGCGCACTGTTCCTTCCGTGTCATCACAACGCTTACATGTGTTACCAACACGATGACAACCCCGCACTGCATGCTGACAGGAACTTCTTTCTGATACAGGTAGCAGACAGGCTCGTGTCCAAGTGTTGCCGTTTCTTGCCGTGCACTTCTCCCAAGTCCCTCCCCCTTGAGACATTGTGCATGCCCCGCACTTCGGCCACTCGCTATCGCCTTCATTGTTGCCAACCATTTCTTGATAGTCGGGATCTTGATCCAGTAACTTTTGCGCTATGTCGTTGATGTCATCATAATCAAGGTCTTTTTTGTATTCCTTTCCCTCCTCCTTCTTTTTGTTCTCACGCATTGTCAAAATCTCAATAGCACGCTCCTTTGCTCGCGCTTCCCGCTGTTCTATCTCTGATAACTCTTGGCGGTCGGTATTACTTTGATCGCCAATGTCCTGAAGACGCTCTTGGCGTTTTTGGACATTGGAAGTGAAGATATTAGCAATGTCCAATGTTTCCGATAGGTCATCAGGCGGGTTATCGGTATTGACCCCATACAATGTTTCCATGTTGCTTTTGATTTCGTTGCAAGCATTAGCTTGGAGAGCATCAACCTTGACGCAGAGTTCTTTACTTGTGCCTGTAAAAATACAACAGTCTCGCTGCCCACCACCATTGTTGTTGCTAGGTGCGGGAGTTCCAGGAGTGCTTACAGTTTGCGGAGGATCGGTCGAGCAAGATTTAGTGCCATATACTGTTTGCGACTCATCTTCACTGTCAGACACAGAACAACTAACCCCTGAACAAAGGTTTGAACAACTGCGCGTGCGGGGTCGTGAGCGCATTTGCATGACCTGGGCATTTGAGCAAACATTACTCGTATCGCTAGGTTGCCAACTACTCCAAGCACCAGATGCCGACCAAGAGCTACATGCTGCCGCACAATTGTTTTCACAAGGCGGTGGTGTGCTCGGCAGCGACGGTGGTGAACCAGGAGGTGCAGGCGGGCCTGGTGGTGAAGTTAAGCAAGTCATCGTTCCCACGGCAGGGCGATTATCATGTTCTACTTCAGATGTCCGACATGCTATCCCTGTGCATAAGTTAGCACAGCTACGTGTATTGGTGCGGCTACGTCCCTGCATGAAGTTTGTGCCTGAACATTGACTTGCTAGCGTTGGCGCATAAGTTCCCCATGCTCCATCAGTCCAAGCAGTGCAGCCTGTCGTGCAAGTATGAAAACAACTTGGCGGTGGCACGCCAGACGGTGGTGTGCTTGTCAAAGGTAAGGGGGCAGATGGCGGGGGTGGTAGCGGCACAGCCGCACAGCTCGATGATGGTGCTCCTGTCGCTCCACCTGGGCATGATTCAATCACGTTTATGGCATGCGTTAATTTGCCTGCTTGCGTGATATGCCACTCATCGTTGGCAACACAGTTTGGATACACTTGACCTTGAAGGATTGAACCATCACTCTTGCCACAGTCATTACCGAGGTTAGTTATGTAGCGATAGCGCGATTTGGTGCAGTCAGCTAACCGAAAGCCAAGCTCATTCTTTGCTTCAGCGAGCGAGTCGCCACACTTATCCAAACCATAATGCAAACCCCGATGATAGCCAGTAGCCTTGTCTCGGTAAGGAGTATCGGCATCATCCATGCCATCAAAGCGATAGGCCTTCTGGTGCGAGGATATTGTGCCAAGATTGACCTTTGCTTCCGCCATCCTCGCTCTGGCGACATGTGCCCGATAACGCGGCAGCACCAAGATAGCCAAAGTGCCAACAACTGCCACAGCTGCCATCAATTCAACAATGGTAAACCCTGTGTATGGGCTACCCCGAAGGCCGTGAGACGCAGTTACACCCAGTTTGATGTTATTCAACTTTCACCAAAACCATGTTTACTAAACTATTCGGCGTTTTTTTTTTGGGTTTAGTTTCGGTTGGTTATTAGTAAATTATGCTTTTATTGCGGATGGTTGGGCATACTGCCGCGTTTTTATTTGCAAAGATTCTCTCCCCATCAAGCCAAAAACGATTCGGGATGAAACTGCACTCCACAGATGGGTGGATTGCCTAGGTACTCAAGCACTTGAATCTCTCGCTCGGCACTGACCGCAGACACGCTCCAACCCGCAGGCAAACTAACATCGTCAGCGCTTGCTGCTAGCGAATTGTAAGCAGCAACAGCAAAAGTATCGGGCATGTCCGCCAAAATTCCCGTCGCACACAGTCGCTGCACCATACGTCTGCGACCATGCAGCGGTGATTTCGACTTGCGTATGCTTACCCCCAGCGCCGCGCAGATAATCTGCATGCCCAAACAGATACCAAGTATCGGCACTTGCGCCCGCAGAGCACAAAACAATTCCTGCGTCGGTGCGGCTTCTTGAGGAGTGTGCGGCCCTGCTGACAATACCAACGGGCAAGGGTTGTGCAGCAAAGCACCAATTGCTTCGCAGTCATCAAAGGCTATTATCTCAACGCTCTTGTCTTGATTGTGCCACTGTAGCCAGTGCTTGAGGTTGTAGGTAAAACTATCGTAGTGGTCAACGATAACTATTTTATCTGTTTGCATGTGATAACAGGTCAATGCGGTCAGTGGGCGATAACATGGTTAAAGCGTTCAATGAAGTGCTGGT
>JAPPIL010000175.1 GCA_028877195.1 Pseudomonadota bacterium | reverse complement strand
TGTATGAAAGCAAGCATCAGTGTTTGCTGCTATACAGTCGCTTGTGCCAGAACACACTGCGCTTTATCATGCCCCAAACCACCCCACCCTTGCCGACTACAAACTAAAACTAAAGCCAAAAAAAAAACGCCGAAAGGACTGGTAAAGAAACTTTTGGCAAAACCGTAATCAAACGAACTTATACAGGCTTTACCCTCGTAGAATTGCTAGCAGCCATAGCAATCGTCGGTGTCTTGGTAACACTCGCTTTGCCGCGTTATCGGGCACATGTGGCAAGGGCGAGAATGGCTGAAGCAAAGGTCAATCTCGGCACATTATCCTCGCACCAGAAGGCATATCGCTTTGACGGCATGGATGATGCCGACACTCCCTACAGGGATAAGGCAACTGGCTATCATCGTGGCTTGTATTACGGACTAGACAAGTGTGGCGACTCGCTTGCTGAATCAAAGAATGAGCTTGGGTTTCGGTTATCCGACTGCACCAAATCACGTTATCGCTACATAACCAATCTCGGTGATGACTGTGCCAAGTCAGACGGTAGTATCGCACAAGGGCAAGTCTATCCTAACTGCATTGCCAACGATGAGTGGCATGTAACACTAGGTGGCAAGCTAACCCATGCTGACAGTGTGGTTAAGAAGTGCCCAGATGCAACGAGTAGCTCATCGTCATCAAGCTGCTCGGCTGTGCTGGTATCAAGCTTATCGCCTACACCGACTGCACCGACTTTACCGACTGCTCCGACCGCTCCGAAAAAAGCATCCTGCACTTACAAGGAGAAAAGCAAGACCTCGTGTTGCAAATGCCAAACACCTGGAAACTGGGCAAAGATACAGAAAGTTATGGGAGGTTTAGCTCACCTATGCACTACAGATAAAATAAAACAGTATGTGTCAAGGGGGCACTATGTGATGCGAAGAAAAGGATTCTTGTGGAGGCGAATATGCGAGCCAGCCCCCCAAATCTCCTCCTGCCTTGATCATAACTATCTCCCCTTCTGCTGTATGGAGGAAGAAGTCAGGTATGTGGGTAGAGTAAAAGCGAGTTGTTATAACCTTGATGCCTATATTGACGCTAAAGCTAAATGCGATAAACAGGGAGGTGGAAGAGTCATGGTAAAAACCTCCCGATCAAGAAGAGCGCGTCTTTTAAAATGTAAAACGATAAGAGATCTTTTTAATTAGGAATTAATGATGAAGTCTATAATTTTACTAGCCCTGCTAACCACAGCATGCTCATCCGAAGCCTACAATCCCTATGACCTGCAACGTCAAACAAAAAACAAGGAGAGCAATCAAACGGCAACCAACCCTAATAATTCACCAGCAGAAGAAGAGCCGATGGCAGGAACAGCTCCTGTGTCCCAACCTGCTTCACCTCAACCTGCTGCTCCTAACTCGTCAGCACCGAACCCTGTTCATAACCCAGCGCCTGCTCCCGCACCCGCACCTGGAACTTGGAAGGCATTAAAACGAGAAGATTGCAACAGGATAGGCTGCTGGATAGACCCAGACTATGGTCAGTTTCTCTATGGCACATTTGACCTTGATAAAGATAACTGTATCAACAAGCAAGAGGCGATCGAATATGCGCGTGAAAAATGCTTAAGTAGCAAACGCCCCATATCTTTCCTAACCTGTCCCGTTACTGAATACAACCAACCCATCCACGGATCGTGGCAAGCTCGTTGTTACTTTAAGGATATTACTACATGTGATTGTGAGGTGTGAAATGAGTGGGCAGCAACTCCTTCTGGGGGCTGCTTTCTTGGCGTTCTCACCTTGCAATTGTTAACAGTTTTTTTCACACCTTTTCACAAAAAACTCATTCGCAACAAATAGAAATTTAGCGCAAAATTCTCGGCATGTGGTTTGGCATTTGGATATGCTCTTTCGCTGCGGGTTATACGTTATCTCACTTGTATGCGTTGACGTTACCGATGCCCTTACTGCTAGGCCTAGGTTTGTTAAGCGTTGGCTGTGCATGCCTAGGCCGAAATCGCTGCTATCGCTGGTGGCTATGGTCATTATTTGCTTTGTTGTGGGGAGCTACGCACAATGCCCCGTTTCCTGACCACGACATCAAGGGAGTTGAGGTCGTGCATGGCAACCCGCTGCAGTTTATGGGCGCTGACCGTATAGTTGTCGCTGATGGCAGGCGTTATCGGGTGCAAGCTTATCATGATAATCACGATGGAGGCAGCTATGTAAAAACTATCACACCAAGATATGTTGTTTTTGCCAAACCACCCATTTTGCGCAGTGATAATTACGGCAAGGGCTTATTCTTTCGCCTACGCTATGAGTTGCAGACCATAGCTGATCAGCTGGATGACCCTGTGCGTGGGTGGGTTTCACGCTTATTGCTTGGCAGCAAAACATCGATGCCAAAAGACATCTCCGAAGCTTTTAAATTTCTGGGACTGCTACACATACTGGTGATAAGTGGCTTACACATCACGATTATCGCAGGTTGTTGCATGAACTTGATGCGCTGGTTGGTGCGAATGTCTTATGCTTTGCGTTTAATTACCAGCGTTGAGTGCCAGCGTTTTCAGACTATCGGTGGTTATGCTGTCCTCATGTTTATCATTATCTATGGTTGTAGCATTGGCTTTGGCGCACCCGCACAACGAGCGGTGCTGCTGTTTATCGTGCAGTTTATCGGCGCAAAGTTTTTTAGCCAAGTGGGGTTCTGGCAAAAGATAACTATCGTGTTTTTTCTACAGTCGCTGGTATTTCCTGTCGGATTTTTCAGCGACTCGATGCTCTTAAGCTGGGGGGCATACCTAACGATTGCTCATTGCCATCGCCAAGCACTGCTCTGCACGGGCTGGTTAGCAAAGGCACGTTGTTTACTGTTGCAAGGGCAATTGATCATCAGTGCATTGATAGTATGTTTTTTCCAAGAACTGTGCCTGATCGCAATTCCATTAAACTTGCTCCTAATGCCGATAATACCAGCTATTGTGTTGAGTGCGGGGTTGCTGTTGTTGCCATTGCCAGCTTTGTGCATTGCTTGGTTGACTGACCTGCATGCGATGTTTTTACAAGGACTGGTTTACCTCGCACAAACAGTGGTCGATAAACCTTGGCTGTGGATAGATGTTAGCACCAGCCCCCTCCTGCACATCAGTATGATGCTGACCTTCATCACTTGTTTGCTAGCCAAAGCAACGCAGTATCGCGCTAACGACGAATGAATTAGTGTTGCTTGTGATCTTCCCCCCGAAAGTTAGTTCACCATCTCCTATATTGCGATGCCAAAGGAGTAGCTTTGCAGGTAAGCTAAAGAAATAGGGCGTGTCGCCATTTCGCTTAACAAATTTTTGCATGGAGCAATGAGTTTTAATTAGTAAGATAAGACCTTATAATAACTGGAAAATATCTTCAGCTTTGTTGCATAAGCAACGCCTATTTTTTGTGTATGCGGAGAGACGTTAGTCGCTCTACGAGCGACAGACTCTGCGCTCATTCGG
>JAPPIL010000116.1 GCA_028877195.1 Pseudomonadota bacterium | reverse complement strand
CAAACCAGCATATGTCTTTATGAGGAACGTGCCAAAAGGCACGTTCAAAGGGGGGAGGTGCGGAGGGGGGAAAGCCCTCCGCATACAACAGCCACTTCTACACACCCCCACCATCTACTTCTTCCACAAAAGAACTAAACAGTGGATGCGGCAAGCGAGGTGAGCTTTGCAGTTCGGGGTGATACTGGCAACAGATGAACCAGCGATGGTCTTGCAGCTCCAGCACTTCAACAAATTCCAAATCATCTGTAAGCCCACTACAGACCATACCCTGTTGTCGAAACTGTTCACGATAAGCATTGTTGAATACCAACCGATGCCGATGTCGCTCATTGATTACACCCTTGCCGTAGATGCGTTTAACTTTGCTACCATCAAGCAGTTGACAGGCGAGCGAGCCGAGTCGCATCGTGCCCCCCTTGTTCAGAGCGGTGTTTGTTTGATTAGGCAGATGGGTAATCACATGCTCTTGGTTATTGCTCTCCCCAAACTCAGCGCTGTTGGCATGGCTCAACCCAAGAACACTGCGAGCGAATTCAATCACCGCTAACTGCATACCATAGCAGATACCGAAGAACGGCAGGTTATTGGTGCGGCAGTAGGTGATTGCTTTGATCTTACCGTCGATGCCACGCTCACCAAACCCACCTGGGACAACGATACCGTGAAACTTTCCCAATACTGCGGCTGGGTCTTGAATTTCCAGCTGTTCAGCGTCAACATAATGGATATTCACTTTGGTGCGATGCTTGATACCTGCATGGATAAGCGCTTCACTGACCGATTTATAGGAATCAATGACATTGACATACTTGCCAACTATCGCAACCTCACACTCGGAAGTGGTAGCATCAAGGTTGGAAGTTATCTGTTGCCACCCTCGTAAATCAGGTTCACGACTGCCAAGCTTCAAACTTTCGACGATTACCTTATCCAAGCCTTGACTGTGTAAATGCAGGGGTAATTTATAGATGCTATCCATGTTTTGCGCTTGAATTACCGCTTCGGCACGAACATCGCAGGTTATAGAAACTTTCTGCAAGATACGTGGTGGCAATTCACGCTCAGCCCTACAGATGAGAATATCAGGTTGAATACCGATTTGACGCAAATTTTTCACCGAGTGCTGGGTTGGTTTAGTCTTTAGTTCCTGGGCAGCATGAAGGTAAGGCACAAGCGTCATGTGAATAAACAAGACCTGCCTGCTACCAAGCTGACTACGGATTTGTCGCACCGCTTCTAAAAAAGGCAAACTCTCTATATCACCGACTGTGCCACCGATTTCAACGATGCTAACATCAACATCAGTTGACGGACGATAAATGTAGTCTTTGATCGCATCGGTTATCTGCGGCACTACCTGCACTGTGCCGCCCAAGTAGTCGCCACGCCGTTCATTGTTGATTACCCTGTCATAAATCTGCCCTGTCGAAAAGCTATTCTCTTTACGCATCTTGGCGCTAGTAAAACGCTCATAGTGCCCTAAATCCAAATCAGTCTCGGCACCATCGCTGGTAACATACACTTCCCCATGTTGTTGTGGACTCATCGTGCCAGGGTCAACATTGATATAAGGGTCAGCTTTGATTAGCGTAACCCGCAACCCCCTTGCCTCAAGCAAAGCCGCAGCACTAGCAGCAACGATGCCTTTGCCCAACGACGATACCACCCCACCTGTAACAAACACATATTTGCAGGTAGGAGAGGATGATTGCTGCTGTGCAGTTGATGGGGTGGGGGTATGGTTTGACTGTTCGTCCATAGTTTAAATCAGTCGCAAAAAGCAATGCGTGCCAGTGCCCGTTGTAACGAAGCATTAGCACGAACTATGTCGATCTCTTCGCGGTGGGCATTCTTCAACCGCTGTTCCGCACGTTGTTTGCTTTCTTTAGCGCGATCAACGTTGATTTGCGAGCGCTGTTCAACGACATCAGCAAGGACTTTGACGACATTATCGGCAATATGAACACTGCCATCGGCGATGAAAAATTTTTGCTCCTCACCAGATTCATTGCTGACCGTCAGTATTCCAACTCCCAGTTTTGCCAACAGCGGTGCATGGTTAGCATAGATGCCAAGGTAACCGTCGGCAGTCGGAACAAGCACTGACACCGCTGGCGCTTGATACGCTTCAGCAGCCGCAGTCATGAGTTTAATTTGCAAGGGCATCATAACGACTTCGCCTTCTCTAATACTTCAGCCATCGTGCCCACATATAAGAATGCCTGTTCGGGGACATCATCATGCTTACCTGCGCAGACTTCTTCCAACCCTGTTATCGTATCTTCCAACTGCACAAATTTACCCTCGATGCCAGTGAACTGCTGTGCCACAAACATCGGTTGACTGAAGAAGCGTTGAATTTTCCTCGCTCTGGTAACGATCAGTCGGTCTTCATCGGAAAGTTCATCCATGCCCAGAATAGCGATGATGTCTAACAAGTCTTTGTAACGCTGTAGTATCTCTTGCACCCGCATCGCAACCCGATAATGCCGTTCACCAACGATTTGCGGGTCGAGACTGCGCGACGAACTCGCCAATGGATCAACAGCTGGGTAGATACCGAGGTTGGCAATACTGCGTTCCAACACTGTTGACGCATCGAGATGGCTGAAGGTTGTCGCAGGCGCAGGGTCAGTGTAATCATCAGCAGGCACATAAATCGCCTGCACCGAAGTGATTGAGCCATCTTTGGTCGTAGTAATCCGTTCTTGCAGTTCGCCCATCTCCGTCGCCAATGTCGGCTGATAACCAACCGCAGACGGGATACGACCTAACAAGGCTGACACTTCCGAACCAGCTTGGGTAAAGCGAAAGATGTTATCGACGAACAGGAGCACGTCTTGATTTTGCTCATCCCGAAAGTATTCAGCGGCAGTCAAAGCACTTAAAGCGACACGCGACCTCGCCCCAGGTGGTTCATTCATTTGTCCATAGATGAGAGCGGTTTTGTCGATAACCCCAGATTCTTTCATTTCGTGATAAAGGTCATTGCCTTCACGGGTGCGTTCCCCCACCCCAGCAAAAACCGAATAACCACCATGCTGTTTGGCAACGTTATTGATCAGTTCCATAATCAGCACCGTTTTGCCAACACCTGCGCCACCGAACAAACCGATCTTGCCGCCCTTTGCATACGGGGCCATCAAATCTACGACTTTGATGCCAGTGATAAGAATCTCAGCTTTAGTTGATAAACCTTCAAACGCAGGGGCGTGGCGATGGATAGGGTATTTTTTCGTCGCCTTAACCTCACCGAGTTCATCGATTGGCTCACCGATAACATTCAAGATGCGACCGAGAATCCCCTCACCAACAGGCATCATTATCTGTTCACCTGTATCCCTAACACTAGCGCCACGATGCAAGCCATCAGTACTATCCATCGCCACCGTGCGCACGACCTCATCGCCAAGATGTTGCGCAACCTCAAGGGTAAGATTCTCCTGGTCAGCGTTGATGTTTTTGTTGGTCAGTTTCAAGGCATTGTGAATCGCAGGCAACCCGTCGTTGAACTGCACATCGACAACT
>JAPPIL010000089.1 GCA_028877195.1 Pseudomonadota bacterium | reverse complement strand
ACAAAATTTGGTCAGACTGACTAATGCTGGCGGGTTTGCTGGGCACGGGTGAAGATATTGCCGACAGGACAAAACTAGATCTTGGCATCGCAGCATTACACGCAAGAAAGTTTACGGTCGCACGATACTTTTTAGAAGGCTTAAGCAGAACGGCAAAATCACCCAAAGTAAAGGCTGGTGCTTTCAATGGCATCGGCATCATGCAGTTGTTGGGAGGTAATTACCAAGACTCAACGCTGTCGTTCAAAAAGGCTTTGTCGCTTTATTCTGGCTATCATCCCAGCGCCTTGAATCTTGGAATGTTACAGGCAAAATTTGGTGATTTCGCCAACGCCAAGCGCACACTTTCGGGAGTTCCAAACACTTGGTTGGTGGAGTCAGTTAGACTTGTGATTGAGCGGCATCTGGGCAACTCTTCGTATGCCGCGTCATTGTGTAATAAGCTACTGTCAGCAAAGCCTAGTCATAAACCAACCAAAGTTAATTGTGCTTTGCTTGAGTTAGAAGAGAACAAAAACTTCAGGAAGGCTCGTAGGCTTTTGCAGGATGCTGTTAAAATACAGGGTGGGGGCGAACAGTGGGACGACACGATTTACAAGCTATTAGAGGATATTGATAACGCCGAGTTTAACAAGCAACTGCAAGCTAACAAGTAGTTAGCAGCATGGCAAAGACACACTAAAGAGGGCGGCAAAAAAGCCATAAATGTTACAAAGGAAATAGAAGGGACAGAGGAAGTATAAAAAAGTGGAGTTTGCTCTCAAAATTGATGCGGCTGACCAGCCGTTAAAGACAGTTCCCTTGACGGAAGATAAGATTTTGCTGGGGTCATTGCTATCAAACCATGTTGTCTTAAGTGGCGACGGGGTCGAGCCAATACACGCATTGATTGAGGCTGTGCATGATGGTGATAACAAAAAGTGGTCGATAACCGACCTTGGCTCTGATCGTGGGGTAATACTAAACGGCAATAAGATAGATGTTGAAGCCGAGATACGTCCGTCTGATGTCGCTGAAATCGGTAGTGTGAAGATCGCATTAGAGTCTATTCAAAAAAGTGTGCCGCCGCCACCTCCTCCTAACGAGCGTTCTGCGATTTTTGCGAAAAAACCCTCAAAGCAAAAGAAACTTCCAGTCTCGTCATTGTTCAATGTGCGTGAGGCAAGGCCGCGTGGCAGTGTGTTGGAGGTTGTTGCCTATTGGGATAAGACTATCTTGGAAGCCGAACACTTTCACAAACGTTTTAAAGACTTTGACCAAGTAACGATTGGACTAGTTAACAGTGCGCATTTTATCGCGGCTAACAGCGACCCGTCGGTTAAGATTCGCAAGCACACATTAGCGAGGCTTTCAGGTGAAGGGAGCTATCGTCTGTATTTGTTGGACGATATGGTCGCTCGTGTGCACAGAAACGGTAAGGTCTCGACGGTCAAGGGCAAAAAGAAACTATCGGTTAGCAAGCGTGATGTCGTTCACATTACTTATGGTGCAGTCAACTACTTCTTGATCTTCGTTAAGCCACCGAGTGTTGTCTTGCCACCTGCGACGAATAGCGACCCGTTCTTTACGGGACTGCTGTTGCTTGCGATGTTGTTGTATTTTATCACTATTCCCGTTGTTTGGTATGTTGGTGCAAAGGCGGACAACAAACGCAAGGATGATATTTGGGCGGTGGTTTACAAGCCTGTCAAGAAGGCTAAACCGATTAAGAAGGTGAAACCACCTGTGCCGAAGAAAAAAATAGCGCAGGTTAAGGAAAAGAAACCCGTTCAGAAACCACCGCCGCCCAAGAAAAAAATAGTCAAGCCAGCAAAAACAGTGCCAAAAGCAAAACCAAAGAAACGTATCGTGAAGCCGAAGAAAATTACTGCTGCTAAAGCACTTAAGAAAAGTATTACGAGACCCGCTGGAGCTACGAAAGCGACGAAGCCGACTGCGAAACCTAAAGCTGCCAGTGGTGGCAAGGCAGGCTTGCGATCTTCAGGGGTTGGCAAGCGCACTGGTGGTGGTGCACGCAAAGGCAAGTCAAGTTCCAGCATCAAGGGGGTGCGGGGAGTTAAGAATAAGCGTGCTTCGGGGCCGAACCTTGCCAAATTAGGGGCAGGTGTTGGGATGGTGCTTTCTAAACGTGGGCCTGGTGCCCAGTATACGGATTTCAAAAGTTCCGCTGGTGGTGCAGGTGGTGGTCGTGGTTCACAGCTTAACACGACAGGTATTGGTGGCATCGGCAAGCAGAATTCATTGAGTTTAGCTGGTTCAAAGGGTGCACTTGATCAATTTGGCACGGGCACAGGTGTGTTAGCTGGTGGTGGTCGTGGTGGTGGACTTGGCAAAGGGTTTGGGCGTGGTAAAGGCGGCGGCTCTGGAGTAAACATCAATATTCCGCTTGGCGACCCTGTCGTGTCGGGCGGTTTGACGGCGGCGGAAATTTCAAGCGTTATTCGTCGCAACCTCAATCAGATACGGCACTGTTATGAGCGTTTGCTACAGCGGCGGCGAGGTGTATCTGGTAAAGCTAGCACCAAGTTTATTATCAAACCGAATGGTAGGGTTGGGTCGGCAAAAATACTTCGGTCTGGTATCAGTGATAATAGTTTTCGCGCTTGTATTGTCAGCACAATCAAGAAGTGGAAGTTCCCTAAACCTCGCAATAACTCTAGTGTAACGGTCAATTATCCTTTTGCCTTCAACCCACTATAGTGGTCTAAATCAGCTCCAGACTGCATTGATCTTTACGCTTGTTTTGTGGTATCCCTGCCGCCTGATTATTATCTACTAGACCACACATAAATTTGGAGGAAAGAGATGCTTGAGAAGGCTAAACTATTGAGTTTGTCCATAGGTTGCCTGCTGTCATCGTTGGCATTGGCGGTTGATACGACTGGTGCGACAGATACCTATCATAAGATTGTCAGCGCCGATATTCGTAGCGTGCAGGCGGGAGTGGTAACGATTCCTGCTGCTTTTAACAATGGTGAGTCAACGACCATCTATGATGCTCAAGTTAGGGGAACATTGGTGTTGACTGTTAACGAGGTGTTGGCGGTAACCGTTCCGACTGCGCAAGACCGCAAGCAGTATGCGACGCAATATGCCAAAGATAACTACTGTGCTGATACTGCTAACTTGACTGGAACACTGACTTTCAATGCTGGTAAGCATATCAGTATTGATCTCGGCACAGGTTCGTTGTCAGGAAAGGCGGCGACGACTGTTGAGTTGGTGGTTGAGACGTTGCCTAAAACCAACTATGGCACGACAAAGGTGCGGGTAAGTTGTCGGTAGGGTTGCGATAGGCTTTGCCTGGCTTTGTTGCATAACTAACATCTCTTTTTTATTATGCGGAGAGACGTTCCCTCTCTCCGCACCTCTCTCCCTATCGTCTTAAGACATATGCTGGTTTGAGTCGGAAACAAAATTTTATTCGCTCACGAGCGCTCGTCTCATAAATATTTTTTTCCGCCTCTGATAATACCAACATGTGTCTTACGACTATACAACCTGCGCCTATCGGCGACTGTTAACTCTATCTCAAAGCAAGTG
>JAPPIL010000239.1 GCA_028877195.1 Pseudomonadota bacterium | reverse complement strand
GGGGAAAGCCCTCCGCATACTAAAAAGATGTTAGTTATGCAACAAAGCCGGGGAAAGCCCTCCGCATACAAAAAATAAAATATGTGCTATACTCCCCCAGCAACAATTCTTGACGAGCAGTTTGATTGGACTTATCTGCCTACGACCACAATCCCTACTTCTACGATGAGATGTTTGATAGCGAGCTGACACCGCGACCGCATTGTCAAAAAATCTATCAAGCGTTGCAGGAGTTCACCGTCTCTGATTTAGCGATGATGCAAAGTCGGGTGGCAAGCTCATTTCACAGTGAAGGCATAACTTTCACCGTCTACGATGAAGCCAAAGCAGGCGGCAAGAGCGACGAGCGCATCATCCCAATTGACTGCATCCCTCGCCTCCTAACCGCTAGTGAGTGGGGAACACTAGAGGCGGGTCTTACCCAACGCTTGCGCGCGTTAAACATGTTTTTACAAGACATCTATAACGAAGCACGCATCATCGCCGATGGGGTGATGCCGATAGATATTGTCCGCAACTGTCCCCAATATCGGATTGCGATGCGTGGAGTCAAAGTTCCTCGCAACACATGGGTATCCATCTGTGGCACTGATGTTGTTCGCACCAACGATGGCTTCTTCGTGCTTGAAGATAATTTGCGCGTCCCATCGGGTGTTTCCTATATGCTGGCAAATCGCAGAGTAATGAAAACCAACTTACGCTACCTGTATCGTAGCTATAAAGTTAAGGAAGTCGAGAACTATGGTGAAATTCTTCGTCAAACACTGTGTGAACTTACCGACAAGAGCGACCCTTGTATTGCCTTGTTAACCCCAGGGGTGTTCAACTCAGCCTTCTATGAGCATATCTTTCTTGCCAACGAAATCGGTGCTGAACTAGTCGAAGGACGCGATCTCATCGTCAATAACGGGCATGTGTATATGCGCACGACGCAAGGATTACGGCAGGTGGACATCATCTATCGCCGCATTGACGATGATTTTATCGACCCAATCGTTTTTCGCCCTGATTCACTGCTCGGTGTGCCTGGGTTGATGCATGCTTACAAACTCGGCAACGTCGTGCTTGCCAACGCACCTGGCAACGGTATTGCTGATGACAAGAGTGTTTATGCTTACGTCCCAGACATGATCCGCTACTATCTTCATGCTGAACCGCTGTTAAACAATGTGCAGACCTATCTGTGCCGCCGCCCAGATGACCTCACTTACGTGCTAGACAATGTTGCCAACCTTGTCATCAAGCGTGTTGATGCGTCAGGCGGTTATGACATGTTGATCGGAAAGCATGCGACAGTCGCAGAGCGCGATGCTTACATCACTAAACTGCGTGCCACCCCACACAACTATATCGCCCAGCCAACACTTGCATTGTCGCGCTCCCCTTGCGTTGTCGATGGGCGTGTTGAGCCGCGGCATGTTGATTTGCGCCCCTTTGTGCTGCATGGTCAGCATACACGCATCGTGCCTGGTGCATTTTGTCGTGTCGCGTTGCAACGAGGAAGTTTGGTGGTCAACTCATCGCAAGGCGGTGGTGGAAAAGACTTTTGGGTGGTCGATGCTCTCACGTAGCGCTCAAAATTTATACTGGCTCGGTCGCTACCTGCAGCGTGCTGAACATGTTTGTAGTATGCTGAAGTTACAAGTGGCAACGATTGCCGACCGCCCGCATCGTGAGGTGCATTGCGGCTGGAGTTTAATTTACAATAGTCTTGGGCGGCGACCACCGCTTGAACATGCGACAGCTGAACCTTACGACGATGATGATTTGATGTTTGCTGATGCTTATATTCTTGCTGATGACTTGACCTTTGAAGCAGATAATCACAACTCTATCTACAACTGCATCGCCTGTGGACGCGAGAACGCCCGTCAATCCCGCAACTGTATCACCTTTGCGATGTGGGCATGTTTGAACCGCTTTTGGTTGCAACTGAAGGGCAAGGATTTAGCAAAAGTATGGCAACCGATTCCCGAAAGCTACTACGATGATATGTTGGGGCGGTTGGAATCTTTCATCGGCACGACGATAACCACCATGTATCGCAATCAGGCTTGGCATTTCCTCCATCTTGGTCGCATTTTAGAACAGGCACAGCAAACCAGCTCCCTACTACTAGCGCAACAGCGTCTGCATGATTATCGCTATGGTTGGGTAGGGTTGCTGCGGGTATTTCATGCCACGAGCGTCTATCATCGTCTTTACCCTGGCAAGGTGATGGCGTTTGAGATAACCAAACTGCTTGTCCACGACCCTGCTTTGCCTTACTCATTACAAAGCCTATACTTGCGTCTCAAGGACAAGATCGCGATCTTGACGACCGCAACTGGCGATAGTCCAGAGCTTACAGCTATGCTGGCGCAACTAGAGGTTAATGATCCAGCTAAAAATGCGGAACTTAATTTAGCCTCGTATCGTGAGCACTTATTTAATCTTGATCGGCTCATTGCCAAACGTTGGTTTTTCTACAGTGTAGATGAGGAATAGCTCTGAGTCAGGTTAGTTATAGCATTGAGCATCGCTCGCATTATCGTTATCAGCTGCAGGCTTACGGCAGTGTAATGGCTTTATGCTTACAGCCATGGCAAAATGACAGACAAAGGCTGACTAATCTAAATATCGCGATCTCGCCAACTGCACCGCTGACGGTGGAGCAGGACTGTTTTGGTAATTACTATCATTACTTTAGTATTCATCGTGGCCATCATGAGATTGAAGTAGTTATGACTGCTGAAGTGGAACTAGACAATATCCATCATTTTCCCGCTACACTTGGTGCTGATAGTTGGCAAGAGCTGGCAAAATGGCGCAATGAGTTTAGCTACTGGGATTTTTTACAACCGAGCAAACTGACCTCTGCTCGTGATTTGCTGGCTGATTTTATTCGCAAGCATGGCATTGCCTCGACCGACGACCCTTTAGCGAGTCTACAACAGCTCAACAAAACTCTCTTTGAATGTTTACAATACAAGCCTGGCAGCACGACGGTGGCTTCAACAGTTGAGCATATCTTGACGACAGGGCAAGGGGTTTGCCAAGACTATGCCCATCTGATGATTGCGATTGTGCGCCAGTGGGGGATACCCGCCCGCTATGTGTCTGGCTACCTTTACACCGTAGAGGAAGCGCAAAACGCAGATACTCACTCGCAACTTCAGCAGCAGGTTCGGCAGGCGACCAGCAATGCGACCCATGCGTGGGTAGAATGTAAATTGCCAACGCTTGGTTGGGTGGGATTTGACCCGACTAACGGTAGCAACAACGACACCCGCCATGTCTGTGTGGCGGTGGGGCGCGACTATAGCGATGTGCCACCGACGCGTGGCATGCTACAGGGTGGAGGTAATGCCAAGCTTGAGGTAAACGTAGTGATGCAGAGGGTGTAGCGAGCGGTCTAGGAGGGGGTGCAGGGGGCTTTGTTGCATGAGTAATGCTTATTTTTTTATGGGGGGGGGGGGGGGGGGGGGGGCCGCCCCCCCCCCACCAAAAAAAAAAAAAAAAAAAAATAAAAAATAAAAAAAAAAAAAAAAAAAAAAATATTAGAGGGGG
>JAPPIL010000093.1 GCA_028877195.1 Pseudomonadota bacterium | reverse complement strand
TGATCAAACCAAAAAAACCACTTCTTCTCTTGTTCAGCGGTCATTCATATGAGGGATGTTAGTTATGCAACAAAGCCGGGAACGACCTCCGCGAGCAAAACTAATAGTAGGACTTGGCAACCCAACTCCCCGCTATCAGTTTACCCGCCACAATGCAGGGTTTTTGTGTCTTGACTTGCTGGCAACGGCTATCGCTCTGCATTGGAAGAAGGGGCATCACGGCTTATGGGGGCGAGGTGAGCTTGAGGGCAGTGCCTGTATTTTCCTCAAGCCGCAAACGTATATGAATGAGAGTGGTGTGTCAGTGCAGGCGGCAGCTTCCTATTACAAAATCAAACCTGCGGCCGTAGTGGTTATTCACGATGACTTGGATGTGCCGAGCGGCAAGGTGAAAGCAAAGATAGGTGGTAATGCTGGCGGTCATAATGGGATAAAGAGTATCATCAAACATCTTGGCACAGATGCTTTTCATCGCATCAAGATGGGTGTTGCCAAGACCGACGCGAACATCGCTGGTCAGTCTTGGGTATTGAGTCAATTTTCCTCTGCTGAACTAGACATTCTACGCACAACGATGGTAGAAGATGTGCTGGTGCGTTTGCGGCAAATTTTTCAACAACTGTGAACGCAAGACAAGTCTACAGGCAAGTGGTCTTACCTAACACAAGCGAGAGTAATTGATGTTAAGAACTTACGAATTTACAGTCATCTTTCGGTCTGATTTAGGCGACGACAATCTGCACGCGGCGTTGCGTGATTATGAGGGTATCGTTGCCAATAAAGATGGCGGCACAATTTTAAAGAAAGACGAGTGGGGCACGAAACGTTTCTCATATCCGATTAAGAAACATTTCCGCGGTTATTATGTCTGTTATGTTATCAGCACAACACCAAAGGTAATCAAAGATATTGAACAGCACATTCGCTATGACAATAAAGTTTTGCGCTATATTATAGTTACAACGAGTGCGCCAGAGACAAGTCCGTCAGATGCCAATCAAACACCAGACGCTGGTAAGACAGATGGCGATCAGGTAGCTACATCTTCTCCAACAACAGAAGGTTCAGCACCAGAGACAGCTGCAACCCCAGCAAGCTCACCGTCATCTACATCTGATACTTCTGATGTTGACGATGCTTCTCCCAATACTCCTGATGCTGACTTATCTGCGGATGGCACCGCAGCTGATAAAACCGCAACCTCTGAACAGGAGCAGGACTGATGAAAGTTATCTTGCTAGAGAATGTTAGCAATCTGGGTGAGATGGGAGCCGAGGTGAATGTGAAGGATGGCTATGCGCGCAACTTCTTGATTCCACGCATGTTGGCGGTCATCTGCAATCGCAAGAACCAAGCCCAAAACACGCACCGCAAGCGCATGTTAGAGCGAAAACTGAACAAGCAATTGTCTATCGCACATACTAAAGCCGAAGCATTAGCAAAGCTCACCATTGCGATACCCAAGCAGGTCGGTGAGGAAGAGCGGATATTCGGCACGGTTACGACTGCCGAAATAGAGAAGATTATCACTGACAATGGCATTGAAGTCGCACGCAAGGACATCCATCTAACGACGGACATCAAGAAACTCGGCGACTACGAAGCTGAAGTTAAACTCCATCCGAAGTTGACGACAACGCTGAAGTTTGCTGTCATTCCGCTGGCACAGGAGACGCAGGAGTAGCTCCATACTCAATGAGTAACGCAACCATCTTGCGCATAGCTGCTATATTGTCGCGCAGAATATCGCTCCGACCATTGTTGCGTAGGTGGTTTTCCTCGCTTTTCTGAATTGCTTCGGTCAGCAAATCGAGCGCAGATCGTTGGTTTAGCTTTGTGTCCTTGCCCTCTAAAGCATTGGGGTCAGCACCAGCTTCAAGCAACATCTGCAGATATTTAAAATTGCGACTGTTTATCCGATAGTATGTGTAAGACGTAACGCTTTTTACAGCCTGAATCAAAGGTTCATAGCCATTGCTATCAACAAGATTAGGGTCAGCACCAGCCGCAAGCAGTTGGCGCACGCTGTCGATTGGGATGTCTGTTCTTCTAATCGCACTGATCAGTGCTGTGTTGCCCGATGCGTCATAAACATTTGGATCAACGCCATAAGCTAATACCTTTGCCATCACTGTCGTATTGGACAATATGCTTGAACTACCTAATTTCTTTGCTAACGAGTGCTTATTGATCCCGTTAGCGAGGATAAAATCAACCGTATCCCTTGCCTGCAAATCAGAAAACGACAGGGCCTTGCTTGCCGCCGCGTCTGCTGTCTCTTCATCACCAAGGTCAAAACCATTGTCTAAAAGTTTTTGATAGAGCTCAAAGTTGCCTTGACGACTTGCCTTTTCCATCAAGCCCAAAATCATACTCTTGTTCTCGGCTGCAAAGACCTCTGCAACCAGCCTGTTCTCTTGGTGTGTTAGTGCCGCGATGTCGTAAACATCTTGGCGCGGCCGATAACTCGTATAAGAGCGATATTTGAATTCTGCTCCCGCCCGCAAAAACTGTCGCACCAGCTCCCAATCACGACCTAGAACTGCCCAATTAATCGGAAGCCAACTCTTATCATCACCTCTGTTTACCCCATTCATTCCACTCGCATCACCGACGGCTTTGAGCAAGATAGCCGCAACACTAAAATGCTTATTAGCCGCTGCGAGATGAAAAGGAAATTGACCCGCCGCATTTTTGGCTTTCGGGTCTGCATCTGCTGCTAAAAGAAATTCAACCGCCTTACGGTCGCCGTCTTCAGCGGCCTTGAACAGCATCTCGGTATCCATCTGTTTTGCGACTTCTTTGCCTGTAAGCGCTTTAGCATCAAGCAAGATACCCCTAACAAAATCGTCTTGGTAGTGCTGCCAAAGGTCAAGCGGCGTGTTGCCGTCAACATCTAGTAAGTTCTTGTCCGCACCTTTAGCGAGCAGTAGTTTTAGTGTATTGGGTTGCATGTGAATAACAGCATTATGAACAGCAGTGCGAGCCTTTGGATCTCGGCTATCGATCGGAATTTGGTCGATCAACTGTGCGATAAGCGGCGTATCTCCGCGCTGCACTGCAAGCATTAGGCGATTGACTTTAGAGTTTGCTAAAGCAAGCATGCTCCAGACAACAGCACCGGCAAGTAAAGCTATCGTATTGGTCATGAAAGCCACCCCTTGCTTAAGTTTAAGCACTCATCTGTAGTGAACATCGGGTGATTACAATAAGTAGAGCAAGAGCGCAACTTGTGGTCGTAAGACACCAAGCTGTTTTATTTTGTTTGCGGAGAGACGGTTCCCTCTCTCCGCACCTCTCTCCCTTCGCTAGCACACAGCTAATCAAATCTCACCGAGCAAAGCATCCTCGCCATGAATGGCGTTGCAATAATTTCTAACATCAGACAAGCATGCGCCTTGTCTTTACAATGGCTCGGCTGTCTTTTCTCTGCGAGATTTGACCAAGACAGGCGGTCGCTCAAAGTATAACTCACACAAACAATCGTATAGCAGTTAGCCCCCATGCATGTCCTCACACAGCACCTGTATAGATGTGAGTATCAGTGATAGATGCTACACGATTGCTTGTGCTAATACATACCTGGTTTGTCCGC
>JAPPIL010000241.1 GCA_028877195.1 Pseudomonadota bacterium | reverse complement strand
TGGCGGAAGCAAAGGTCAATCTTGGCACAATATCTTCACATCAGAAAGCCTATCGTTTTGACGGTATGGATGATGCTGACACACCTTATAGAGATAAGACAACTGGCTATCATAGAGGTTTGCATTATGGCTTGGATAAGTGCAGCGATACTGCGTCTGAAGCAAAGAATGAGCTAGGCTTTCGGTTGTCTGACTGTAGCAAATCACGTTATCGCTACATAACCAATCTCGGTGATGACTGTGCCAAGTCAGACGGTAGTATCGCACAAGGGCAAGTCTACCCTAACTGCATTGCCAACGATGAGTGGCATGTAAATATAGGTGGCGTGTTAACCCATGCCGATAGTGTTATGAAGAAGTGTCCAGATGCAACATCTAGCTCTTCTTCGTCATCAAGCTGCTCGGCTGTGCTGGTATCAAGCTCAACACCGACTCCAACGCCGACCTGCATGACATGGGGTGCATGCACCGATGATGGTGATGGCACATGCAGTAAAAGCTGCACAACATCGGGTGTAACTGCTACTCAAGATTGCACATGTCCAGCTACACCTGCCTGCACCACCTGCACAGCGTGGCTAGATAATCCTCCAGCGTATGGAGCTTGTAGTGGTGGGCAAAAGACACGACCACCATATAACAAAACCTGTAGCGCACCATCAGGATTAAGCCATTGCACACAACCTGTGCTTGCCGACAGTCAACCATGTTCAACACCGATCTGCTCAACATGGGGAGCATGCACCGATGATGGTGATGGTACATGCAGTAAAAGCTGCACAACATCGGGTGTAACTGCTACTCAAGACTGCACATGCCCGTGCACAGCAAGCTGTGGGGAGTGTAGTATACATAGTCAATACGATTGCCGCGAAAGTTGCACTAGAGCTGATTGCTCTACCTACTACCGTCCGTGTGATTGCACTGTTGTTTGCCCGTCCCCTTGTTTTATACAGCAGTATAGCAACACTTGCGTCAAGCAATGCGATGATACTCGGCAGATTGCTTGCACCGATTCAGACACCACATGCATAGCACCTCCACCTCCTAGCTCGTCTACTCCGCCTACCCCGCCTTCAAATTCTGGTGTCGGGTGCAACAGCGGATGCACGTGTCATTTTATTCCTTATTCGGGTGACAGATGTCCATACGTAGCTGGTGGAGCTTGTTTGGGCAGAGAGAAGTGTCTTAATAAACCAATTGGTACATCGGTAATAACCACCAAAAATTTTCCCAACCCCCTGAACGGCTGTAGAGCAATTAACTCTAATACTCCTGGATCCTGTTTTTAAATAAAAATGGAGAGAACCATGAAACTTTACTTAACCTTAACCCTTTTGCTAACCTCGTGCTCTGCTGAACGTTATAATCCCTATGACCAGCAGAGAAAATCTAACGATAATCAGAGTGGTTTAAAATCAACAGACAATGGCAACTCGCAGCCACAAACGCCCGCTCCAGCTACACCATCAGCACCAGCAGCACCAGCAGCACTACCGCCCGCTCCAGCACCACTTACACCGCAGCCACTTCCATCGTGGGAGCTTCCTAAACCCGTAGTGGTAGTTGAAGGGAGGAGCTTACAAGCCTCTGACGCGCCCACCGATCTTCCTAAAGTTCACGCAAGCGGCCAATGCAGTATTTGCTGGCGTAAACAATACAACTACTATGGTTTTGAAGCTTTTGACCGCAATAAAAACTACTGCTTGGAAGAAAATGAAGCACTCAACATGGTGTTACACGAATGTGACTCCTGGAACATTGTTACTAAATTCTACAGGACTTGTCCTATAGGCGGCCACACCAAGTGGGTGATAGCATGCATCCGATACAAGGAGGACAGGAAGAAGTGCTACTGTAAGATTTATAGATAACTCTATCCTGTTGCTAGCTGGCGTGCTTTAGCTAGGCAACGATATGCCTTGCTTTTCGGAGCATCTGGCGATAGCTGTGTGGGTTGAAACAACTTTTTTGTTAAGCAAACTCAAACCAGCACATGTCTTTTGACGATAGGGAGGTGTGGAGGGGTCGCCATCCGCAAACAAAAGATGTTAACAATCGCTCTTGTGTTTCTTATCCTCCAAGCATGCGTGCAGCCGCAAGGTGAACTGCTTATCAGTGCTAATGCCGCAACCGCTGCGAACTACTCCGTCTATCGGATAGATGCAGAGCAACCTTTGCAGCTACTTGCAAAGCATCGGGGCATTTTCAACCAACGTCTAGCATTGACAACGGGCGACTATTTGGTTCTGGCTGACTGTTCGCACACGAGGGTGCAAATAAAAGCAGGACAGCTAACCGAGTTACGAGCTTTGCATTTAGAATTTATTCCACCGCCTGTGCGTGATGTGCGTTTGGCATTACAGTGTGCGCAATTTGAACGTCTAAACTTACGTCAACACTTCAATGCTAAATTCAACTTCTGGTTACTTGCCCCGCAAGCAGACCTACTCATCGCTGCTAAACAGATGACAGTGGACTTTCAGGATAAAGATTACCTTGGCATCAACTTAAGTGCACTACGAGTTGATGCTACCGCACAGCATGAGGATTACTTTGTCTATCCGCATGACAATCTCCTTGCGGTTGCGCAACGTCAGCCCACTGGTGAGTGGGCAGCTCTGCTGGCGGGTGATTATGTTGTTGAGTTCAACGGTATTCGCAAGACGGTTTCTTTGCTGGCAAACGAGCCGTTGAGCTTGCCCGTCGTTGGTTTGGTTGTTGACGCTAACCATGCCAGCGCCCGTGAGGTCGCACTGTTCAATGCTGGAAAAACACTTTACTTCAATCAACCGTTTATTACCTTGCCGACAACCTTGAGCTTGCATCTACATCGCAGCAGCTCTCCTTTAGCGATTGTTCTTACGCAAGACAAGAAAATCAAAGTGCGCAGCGTTATGATCGTGCCCCCATGTGCATCAAAATCCCGTTGTGAAGAACAGCATCTGCGTTTTTTTCTTTACGAGGCGGGAGAAAAAGTTCCGTTTGTTAGCGCCAAAATTGGCGAACGGGTGTTCTTTGCCAGAGATGATGTCAGGCTGGCTATTGAAGGATCACAGGGCATTACTTACCGACTGCCAAATACAAAACGTGATATGCTCTTCAATCTTGGCAAACTGAAACTAAACTACCTAACGCAAAAACATCATCAGCGTTACACTGATTTACTACGACTGGAAGCACAAGCCGACGAGATGCAGGGTAACTCGATCGACCTCCGTTTTGGTGCTGATCGCGGCACACTGCTTATCGCTGGCAAGTATAGTGTCGCTCACTACGTCAGCGACGCAGAACAAAACTCCGACCGCGAAGCGCAAGCAAAACGTCGCCGTTATCTCAAAACAATTCGCATTGTGGCTGGACAGACAACTGTCCATCGTCAACTGATAATCGCTAGAAAGTGAGTTCGCGACCTTGCCTTGCGTTCAAAAAACTATAGTTTTTTGAACATCCACATCATTAACCTTGCGCTCTACAGTCTCGCGAGAGAGTCTTGTATCTCTATCTATTGTCTACCAAGCATTACACCAGATAATTCCTGAAAGTGCTAGCACTGAAAATTGTGTGGAAAAACGACGCTAATTGTCTGTTCAAAAA
>JAPPIL010000137.1 GCA_028877195.1 Pseudomonadota bacterium | reverse complement strand
GCGGAGGGGGGAAAGCCCTCCGCATACTAAAAAGATGTTAGTTATGCAACAAAGCCCTTTCCCCCTCCTCGCATAAAAAAGAAAGTCTGGGGGGCTTTGCTTTACATATACTTCAATATGCCGCCATTGCTTTGTAGTTTTTGCACAACAGCATCGTTAGCGACCGTGCGAATATCTGTAGCGATGCAGGTGGTCTGCTTGCCAAGCGATACTTGAAAATCAACTGCGACTTTTCCTTGCGGGGCACAGGCAGCCGCTAACGAATTGACAAGAGCATCAGCTGCGGTTTGATCAAGGTCTTCTGGCAATCCTACATGCAGGGTAATTTTTTGCACTTTTTTCATCCGCAGTTCATGTAGATAATACCATCTGGTTGCCGAGATGCGTTGCCTGCCCCTACTTTTGTAGCTCTTAATAGTTAGCAGTATCGGGATATTTAGTGGTGGTGGCACATCACCATCGTAAAAGACATCATCATACACTGTAATCACATCTTCCAATGTTAAGAAAGTCATACTGCTATTTTTGAAGGAACGAGTTTGGATGGCATTGACCAGCACTAGCACCGTGCCTTCGGTAGCTTTGCTAGAGTTAACTATCTGAGCAAGACTACTGGTGTGAAAAAATTTCTTATCTGCTTGATAGAAGCTCAAGGGATGAAATGACATGTATTCACCGAGCAAAGATTTTTCTTTGAGTAATGACTCCCAACTTGGACGTTTGCAGGCAGGGATAGCAAGTCGCCGCCAAAAAGGGGTCAAGTCATTATCAAAACTAGCGAATAGCGATTTCTGTGGTTTATTCTGTTCTGCAAAGTATTCGCCGCTGCGCTTCACTATCTTGTCTGTGTTAGCCATCAGTTCTTTGCGATCAAGACCAAACCCATCAAAGCAACCAGCTTCAACCATCCTCTCCATGTTGCGTTTACCAAACTTACTCAAGTCAATGCGTCGCATCAGATCAAGTATGGAGGTAAATTCACCTCCCTGCGCACGCACCTTGAGTAGTTGCTTGACAGCCTGATGCCCCAAGCCTTTGACCGCCTTCAGCCCGTATCTGATCGCAGTGCTTTTATCGGGGGTGAATGCAACATTGCTAAAGTTAATATCAGGTCTATGCACCTCTACCCCCATCCGCTTACACTCTCTGATATAGCGCTGGGTGCGGAAGGTATGGTCATAGTCGTAGGTTAGCTGTGCCGCTAGGAATTGTGCAGGGTAATGAACCTTGAGGTAAGCTGTTTGGTAGCTAATCATCCCATAAGCAGTGGAGTGGCTTTTGTTGAAGCCATACTCGGCAAATTTTGCCATCAAATCAAACAATGAATTCGCTTGCGGATCAGCGATACCATTGTTCTTACAACCGCTGATAAAACGATCGCGTTGCCTATTCATCTCTTCGGGTTTTTTCTTACCCATCGCCCGCCGCAGGAGGTCAGCTTCGCCTAAACTATAGTTCGCAAGCTGGGCAGCAATCTTCTGCACTTGTTCCTGATAGACGATGATGCCATAAGTCTCCTTGAGAATCGGCTCAAGTTGCGGCAACAGATACGACTCTTTTTGTAACTTATTTTTACAACGGATAAAGTCTTCAACCATACCTGAACCAAGCGGGCCAGGACGAAACAAGGCAATCGCAGCGACAATATCAGCAAACACCGTTGGGCACAGACGGGTTAACAACATCGTCATCCCACGCCCATCAAGTTGGAAAATACCAGTGGTGAAACCAGCGCTAATCTCTTTATAGACAGGTCTATCGTTCAATGGTATTTCGGCAAGCTTAAAGTCTTTATCTATGTCAGCATTGATCATGCGCACTGCTTGGTCGATGATTGATAAGGTTTTGAGTCCAAGAAAATCAAATTTAACCAGTCCTGCACGTTCAGCGTTTTTCATCTCGTATTGGGTAATCAGAAAGCCTTCTTCTGTTTTGCTGACAGGCACGTAGTTAGCGATGTCCTTATCGGAGATTACGACACCTGCGGCATGGGTTGAGGTGTTGCGGATAAGCCCTTCTAGTTTTTGGGCGTAGTCGATCAGTTCTTGATACTCTTCATCTTTATCAACCTCTTGTTGCAGGCGCGGTTCTTTCTTGAATGCTGACTGTAGAGTAATTTCAAGTTCATTGGGAATTAGTTTCGCTAGCATGTCTACTTTTTTGTAAGTAATGCCCAGCACCCGACCAACATCACGGACAACCGCTTTTGCAGACAGCCTACCGAATGTGCAAATCTGGGCGACGGAATGAAATCCATACTTCTCGGTAACATACTTGATTACTTCATCACGGCGGTCTTGACAAAAATCAATATCAAAGTCAGGCATTGATACTCGTTCAGGATTGAGGAAACGCTCAAAGATTAGGTCGTATTGAATCGGGTTGATGTCCGTAATTTGCAAAGCATAGGCAACCAACGACCCTGCTCCTGATCCTCGTCCTGCCCCAACTGGTATGGCATTAGCGCATGCCCAAGCGACAAAATCATGGACGATCAAGAAGTAGCCAGCAAAGTTCATCGCAATTATCACCTCAAGCTCGTAGTTCAGGCGTTTGCGGTAGGTATCATGCTCTTTTTTTTCGATCAGCTTCAAACGCTCGGTAAGTCCTTGTTCTGCTTTCTGGCGTAAGGTTGCATTTGGTTCGCCCGCAAGGTTTGGGAGGTGATACTTGCCAAATTCAAGCTCAACATTACAGCGATCAGCTATCTTGCTTGTATTAGCGATGGCTTCAGGATATTCGCCATAAAGTTCTTCGACTTCGTTGTCAGATAAGAGGTGAAAGGTAGCTTTTGTGTCGCGTTTAGTAATGTCAGCCAGCAGCAATTCGTTCATGATTGCGAGATAGATGTCATGTGCCGAGCGAAAATCTTTATGTAGGTAATGGGCATCCGCTGAACATACGAGTGGCAAGGAAAACTGCTTGGCACAGGTGGCTAGTTTTGCCATCAGCTCCCGTTGTCCCTTGATACGGTTGTCAATCAACTCAACATAATAACTGTCTTTACCGAAGCGTTGTTGCATACGCTCTACATGTTGGTTGATGTTAGTATCCGAACCTGACTGTAGGAGATAAGCAAGCTCACCAAAATGGCAAGCGGATAAGGCGATCAAGTCGGAACTATACTGGTCAAGCACATCTTCGCTAACGATAGGCAGACTGCTGTCGGAATCAACTGCACCTGCACTGCTGATCTTGATTAAGTTGTGGTAGCCTGCATTGTTCTTTGCCAACAGCACGAGATGATGTAGTTTATCGGGTTTAGGAAACAAGCCACGATGATAAATTTCACAACCTATGATTGGCTTGATAGCGAGCGCTTTGGCGCGTTCATAGAACTCAATCATCCCATGGAGATTGCCATGATCAGTTATGGCAACGGCATCATGCCCAAACTCTTTCACCCGTGCCAATAGCTCAACTATTTTTATTGAACTGTCGCAGAGTGAATACTCTGAATGCACATGCAGGTGCGTGAAACGCAAGGTTTAGCTCTCCTTAATATTTTGTATACGGCATCTTATACATGAATGTAGGCGTTCAAAAAACTATAGATTTTTGAACATCCACCATGTTGCATAACTAACATCTCTCCTTTTTAGTATGCGGAGGGCTTTCCCCCCTCCGCGCCTCCCCCCTCTTCCA
>JAPPIL010000201.1 GCA_028877195.1 Pseudomonadota bacterium | reverse complement strand
CTACAGACTACACAAGTATTAGCATTGCCACTGCGATCTTTGAAAGCAATGTTATGAACTTGAGCAAGGAAATATATTGAAGCAACCTTATCATCACATGCTTTGGTTATAGCTAACGATTCATAAATACTTTGGTGCAAATCAGTAGCTTTATCACAAAGACTGCGAAGCTCTTTGATATTGCCTTTTTTAATCTTGGCAGCTAATTCACCACGATACTCTTTTTGAGCCTTTGCTGCTTTTTCAGCATTGGTTTTTAGACCCTTAACACTGACTAACCACTGATGGATAACCTCTTCTTCAGTGTCGCTCTCATTGATGCTTAAATGTTTGCATAACTGTTCAGGAGGGAGCATCAATAGACCAGAGATGTCATTAAGCAACTGATAACGCTTTTGTCTCGGCATGCGATTACAGTAGGTGAGCATACTGTTCTCGTCATCAAACCTACCAGTATCTACATAAATGTCTTTGCCGCCACGCTTCTTAAGGCGGTATTCAGGATGAATAAATAGTCTGCCAGCGCGTGCCTTTTGCCGCATCTTGTAATATCTACAAACAAAATGCAAAAAACTGCCATTCTTAAAAATTTCATCGCTATGATAGTCTTTTTCATTTTTCAATTCAGTAGGCAGCATGCTGTTTGTTATCGCGTCTTCTAGTTTATTTTTTGCAGCACCTTTTTCATCAGCGCTTGATTGCAGTTGCCGATGCTTTTTCGTATGGCTGTATATTTCGTTAAGTTTCAATGGGTCGCTTGCTTTGGCGCGATCAAAGATAAACTGCAACAGCTACGCCCCCAAACCCCAGTGGGGAAAGTGCAAGGTCGCTTGCTTTGGCGCGATCAAAGATAAACTGCAACGCACGGGCATTTAGATCTTTGTCTTTGTTGTGAAAGTATTCCTTTAAACTGCCCGTCTTGAGTTCCTTTAATGTAGGTATGAATGCGCCAAGATATTCCTCAACCTCAGAAATTTTTGTTAACTTCTGTAGCCATGCTTGCCAGTTGCTGTAGTGATCATCTAAAAATTTTGGATTCAGTATCAAACTTTGACAGCACGGCGGCTGACGATTGTTGTTATCTTGATAGGGAGGGATAGTCCAGTTTGAGTCGGTGGTTAGCAGGAACTCAATAGCACTGCTTGACTTGCGGCACATATCTTTTAATTTGCCGTAGTCATAGTTCGCATCATCAGCCTTGTCTTTATCTTTGTCTGGGTTTACGCGCCATTGCTTGCAAATCCATTTGAAATAAAATTCATTGAACCTATCTGTATCCCAATAGTCTGCTTTAGCATGCTTGATGTCGTTGAAGTATTTACGCAATGGCTTGAGTTCTAAATTGCTTAGGTTGCCGATAAGGTTAGTCAGTCTATCAGCATCAAGATTGTCAAACTTGCCAGTGGATAATTTGGCTTGAAAGTTTTTTAAGTAGCCATGTGTATGTCGTTTGCTATCTAAAACTTTGCTAATCTCGTCAAAGTATTTACTGCGATGCCTTGCGCCATTAGTTATTTCTTCGTGGGTTTTATGAACCGCATAGGTAAGGTGATAAAGGTGAGTTTTGATAGATTTCTTTTCATTATCAAAGTCGTTAATCTTCTTATCTAATTTAAAATCAGAAATTTTAAAGTTCCAGATAGGCAGCTGACCTTTGTTCTTCTGCTGGTAGTTTGTTATGGCATTGAGTTTTCCTTGCAAAGTTTTGGTATCTCTACTCCATGCCTGCAAAGCAGAATTAAAATCGTAGCAATCACCGTCGTTGTGCACGCCATTTTTAAGCTCATCAGGCAATAGATCGTATGCTTCACTTGGAAATTGACTCAATATGGCAGCATCATAATCGCCAGAGATAAAGCTAAACCCCCTGCGGTTAAGCAAGAAGCTTATTGTTTGCTGCACATCGCTGTTCCACTCTAATTTAAAATGCTTTTCCCAGATTACTCTGAACAAGCGTTTAACCATCTGACGACGGTCATAGCCGCGGCGTTGATGGCGAGCCTGTGTTCTCTTAACCATCAACAGAGTGAATTTATCTTTCTCCAAGTTGTAGACATAGCCACACTGATTTATCTGATTGCCCCTGTCTATCTTGAGCTCGTGTCCTGCTTGGTATTGGGCAGTGAACACGCCTGTGTGCTTTGCACCAAGATCAATGGCAATAGGGTTAATGATTTTCTTACTATGCATTGCCGCCCTTACTCCAGATTTGTGTTGAAAGTAATAACCATTATATAGAAATTTTTTGCAGACAGTTAGTTGACGGTGGCATCCCCGCATTGGCCCGTTCAAGCAAACCAATATGAGACAGGCGTGGATAAAAACGTTTCAACATCAATACCATCACCACCCACGAGCAATTTACGCGTAACATTGAACAGCTGCGCAAACTTATCCAGTGCCTTTGGTTTTTTACGATAGTCGCTACCCTTAACTTCTATCGCCAGTGTCTGCTGACCCGCGGTTACAATGTAATCTACTTCAGCGTTGTCTTTGCGCCAGTAATAGAGGCGGCAGTCCTTACTGTTGATGAAATGCGCACCTACCGCTGATTCCACTAGTCGTCCCCAAAATTCACGATTAGTGCGTGCGGTGGCGAAATCAACCCCTGCTTGTGCTGTTAGCAGGGCATTGTTAAACACCTGTAGTTTGGGGCTAGATTTTCTCCGTCGCACAGCATTGCCAGCATACTTGCGCAAGCCGATAATCAAATCAGCGGCATGCAAAAGCTCAAGATAGTGTGCGATGGTGGTAGTGTTGCCAGCATCCTGAAGTTGTCCGAGCATTTTGTTGTAGGAAAGAATTTGCCCAGAGCAAACACAGGCAAGTTCAAACACCTGACGCAGCAGAGCTGGTTTGTCCACACGAGTAAGTAGTAACACATCACGAGCAACAGCAGGTTCAATAAGTGCATCGCATATGTAGCGTCGCCATCTCTGTGTTTGATGAATTAGCGTTGCCGCGCCAGGATAAGCGCCGTAAAAAAGATACTCGTCTAATGTCCAACCAAAAGCATCACGCATCTCGGTATAGCTCCAATGGGGTAAATGCAAAACTTCAAAACGCCCTGCAAGACTGTCATTGCTACCCTTCTGCACAAGCAAAGGAGATGAGCCTAACAGCACCAACTTTAGTGGTATACGGCGATGGCCGTCTTCATCCCACAGGCGTTTGACGATTTCAGACCAATTCGCAATCTTTTGCGCTTCATCAACTACCAACAAGGCATTGTTGTTGTTAGCCGCTAGCATGCGTGCAGCTGCCCATTGTTGCTCAAGCCATGCATCACCTCGTAAAGCGGGCTCATCTGCCGACACATATCTGTATGGCAAGCCTGAACGTACGGCTGCTTCTTTAACGAGTGTGGTCTTGCCGACCTGTCGTGCCCCTGCCACTATCTGTATGAGCTGTCGCGGCTCTCGCAAACGGGAGACAAGTGTGCTGATCTGTGCTCTAGAGTATTTACTCATTGCAGTGAGAAATTTTACTCAATATAATGAGTAAAAGAAATAGTATCTTGATACTATTTGATAAATAACCGATAATTTTGTCGGTAAGCGCCGCAAGGCAGGCTTTGCCGACATGAACAAGGCCAGCATATTAGGGCGTGTCGCCATTTCGCTTAACAAATGTTTGCATGGAGTAATGAGTTTTAA
>JAPPIL010000213.1 GCA_028877195.1 Pseudomonadota bacterium | reverse complement strand
GAACGAAAAAATTTGTTCCTGATTCAAACCAGCATATGTTTGTGAACAAAAGGGGGAGAGCACGAGAGGGGGAACTCAAGTGAAATGAGGGAAAGACCAAGCTTGCTTGATTTTTCCGAATGAGCGCAGAGTCTGTTGCTCGTAGAGCGACTAACGCCTCTCGTATAAAAAAATAGGCATTGCTTATGCAACAAAGCCCCTGCACCCCCTCCTAAACTACCGTGAAAATATCCATATTTCTATAAGCCACATACAAAACAACGGGCTGCGCCCACGACTGTTTGTTTTTGGGAGGAGGGCATACTGACAAGAGCAGTAAGGCATAGAGACATCCTCCCAAACCCACCTCCTAAACGAGGAGCATGAACATTCATATTTTCATAAGCCACATACAAAACAGCGATCACCGTATGCATGGTCGATTTTGTTTACGGGTACCCAGAACTTGCGGTTGTGCAGTTGGGATAAGGGATAAAAGGCTTGCTCCTTGCTATACTGGCGTTGCCAGTCCGCAGCCATTAAGTCAGCAACTGTATGCGGTGCATTAGCGACCACACTGTCGGTCGCAGTGTCAGCCGTGATAGCGTCGATCTCGGTTTTGATCGCGATCATCGCTTCACAAAAACGGTCTAACTCCGCTAACGACTCACTTTCGGTCGGTTCAATCATCATCGTATGCGCTATCGGCCATGAAATCGTCGGGCTGTGAAAACTGTAATCCATCAAGCGTCGTGCAATCTCATTGACTCCAATGCCTTGCCGACGAAATGGACGACAATCAATAATACACTCGTGCGCCACTAAACCTAATTTACTCGTATACAGGATACAGTAATGTTTCTCCAAACGTTTGGCGATATAGTTGGCATGCAGAATCGCTCGCACCGATGCATCTTGCAACCCCTTTGCTCCCATAAGTTTGATATACGCCCAAGAGATTGCCAAGATGCCAGCACTGCCATACGGAGCTGATGTTATCGCATTGGTTGTCGCAAAATCAGCATCAGGACGCAGATACGGATGCGAAGGCAAGAAAGGAGCAAGATGCTCTTGCACCGCAATCGGCCCGACACCTGGCCCGCCACCACCATGCGGGATACAAAATGTCTTGTGGAGATTGAGATGCATGACATCAGCACCAAGATCACTCGGCTTCACTAACCCAACCATCGCATTCATGTTTGCGCCATCAAGATAAACCTGCCCACCATAGTTATGAATAGCTTTGCAAACTTCCCGAATGTTGTCATCAAACACCCCATGCGTTGAGGGGTAGGTGATCATCAGGGCGGCGATATTATTCCGATGCTTTGTCGCTTGTGCATGTAAATCATCCATACTGATGCTGCCATCATCGCCGCAACGTAACTCGACGACTTTAAAACCAGCCATCGTCGCACTCGCAGGATTTGTGCCATGCGCAGATGATGGAATCAAACAAACATTGCGGTTGTTATCACCATTAGCACGATGATAATTTCTAATCGCTAGCAACCCCGCCAGCTCACCCTGCGATCCCGCATTCGGCTGCAATGATACTGCATGCATGCCGCAAATCGTGGCTAACATGTCTTCAAGTTCATCTATCAAGCGCTGATAACCAGCAGTCTGCTGGGCGGGGGCAAAGGGATGAATGTCGGTAATCGCAGGCAATGAAAGTGGTAGCAAGCTACTGGTGCTATTGAGCTTCATCGTGCATGAACCAAGTGGAATCATCGCATGCACAAGCGACAAGTCTAAATACGACAGCCTTGAGACATAACGCAAAAACTCCGTCTCTGTTTGATAAGTGTTGAACACCGAGTGCGTGAGAAACGTATCGCTGCGGGTAGGCATTGCCTTGATGCTTGTCTTCGCTTCCTTCTCTAATTGCGCCCAATCAAGAACTCGTCCCCTGTCCTTCTCAAAGGTAACGACGATGTCCGCAATATCTTCCATACTGGTCAGTTCGTTCAAGGCGATACCGATATAGTTATCGCGGTCAATGCGGAAATTGATACCTCGTATCGCCGCGCGACTGATGATATTGCTACGCTTGCTGCCATCGACTGCTACAGTTAACGTGTCAAAGAACGACTTGTTGGTGATGCTATAGCCAAGTTGAACGAGTGCGGTGCGCAAAACGGCGGTCTTCAGTTGTAATTCCTTTGCCGCCGCGACAAGACGTTCCCGACCTTGATACACCGCATAGAAAGAAGCGATCACCGCCGGCAACACTTGTGCCGTGCAGATATTGCTACTCGCCTTCTCACGCCTGATATGCTGCTCACGCGTCTGTAAAGCCATGCGCAACGCCCGATGTCCACGGCTGTCCTTTGAAACTCCAACCACCCGCCCCGGCAAGCTGCGTAGATAAGTGTTTTGACAAGCGATATAGGCTGCATGTGGCCCGCCATAGTAAAGAGGCATGCCGAAGCGTTGAGTTGAACCGACGGCGATATCTGCCCCACAAGCAGCTGGTGGTGGCAACAACAGTAGCGAAGTAATGTCAGCACTGGTGATAGCTAAAGCTTCCACTGCATGCAAGCGCTGACAAAATTCCGACAGGTCTGGTATCTCACCATCAGCATGTGGATACTGGATTGCGCCACCAAAGAAACTCGTATCTGGTATCATCTCTGTGCCACCGATAACCAGTTCAATGCCAAGCGGTGCTGCTCGTGTCGCAAGCACGGCCAATGTTTGCGGATACAACTGCTCTGAAACAAAAAACTTATGACGACGGCGGCGATGAAAGTTGAAAGCCATGTTCATCGCTTCTGCTAATGCTGACGACTCATCAAGCAACGAAGCATTGGCAATCGGCAATCCCGTTAAGTCGATGACCATTTGTTGGAAGTTTAGCAATGCTTCAAGCCGACCCTGCGATAATTCAGCTTGATAGGGGGTGTAAGCACTATACCAGCGCGGGTCTTCCAACACGTTGCGTCTGATAACTGAAGGGGTATACACAGGCGAGTAGCCGAGACCGATATAGTTCTTGGCTCTGGAGTTTAATCGTAGCATGGAGTCCAGTGTCTTCAGCATTTCTGCTTCCGAGAGTGGCGCATCAAAGCCAAGTTCACCGGCTCGCGGTAGATTTGCAGGAATCACTGCGTCAATAAATTTTTTTAGATCATCATAACCAGTCGTTGCTAGAAGATGTTTTGTTTCCGCATCACCCGTGCCAACATGTCTGGTATAAAAATCAGTCAACGCCACCCTCTTCCTGAACGTATTTTTGATAAGCACCGCTATCCATGAGTTTGCTAAAGTCTACGGTCTCTGTCGGCGCTATCTTTATCAACCATCCAGCAGTTAACGGGTCATCCTGCACTGTTTCTGGTTTTTCCGTAAGATCATCATTGGTCGCAGTAACTTCACCACTTATCGGCATGTAGAGATCGGATACGGTTTTGGTAGATTCCACCGTGCCAAATACTTCACGGACGGCAAACACTTCCCCCACCTCTGGTAATCCAACATACACGATGTCGCCCAACTGTTCGACCGCGTACTCGGATATACCGATTACATAGCCATCTTCAGCCGCTCGCACCCACTCATGTTCACGGGTAAACCATAGTTCATTCTTGCTTTTCACTTCTGACTATCTCCTTTTTTTTATAGGGGGGGGGGGGGGGCGGCCGCGGGCCCGGCGGCGGGGGGGGGGGCGGAAAAAAAATGTTATTTTATTTAAAAAAAAATATAAT
>JAPPIL010000196.1 GCA_028877195.1 Pseudomonadota bacterium | reverse complement strand
GGTGAACTATGCGCAAACTTCAGCTGGTTTCTTGCCTGGCCTTCCAACCAATCGCCCACAACTCGTTAGCCAAGTGCGAGGTGAGATCGATTGGCAGGATTTAGAAGAATTCTGCGGCGAAGAGCAGGAGATGGTGCAACGCAGTCGCAACACCGTCGAGATGTTTGGCTTTGACCGCCATTACTTTATCAGTGCGATGTTGATTGAAGACTTGCGCACTGCGACTTTCAGAACGATGCGACTATCATCGGCAGCCGACAGTTGTTTGGTGCGCATGGCTGCTAGTCAACGGCAGGGACTGGTTGCCCCCCAAGAGGAAGTGGTGCTCACAGCGCGTCTTTACTTCGGCCCCAAGGTGTTGGAGAAGTTGGAGGGGTTTGATGCGCGGCTGGGCGAAACCCTTGATCTTGGCTGGTTTGGTTCAATTAGTCTGCTGTTGTTGCGAATTATCAAGTGGCTTTATCTTTATGTCGGCAATTATGGGTTAGCGATAATTATTTTGACTATCTTTATCAAGATTTTGTTTTATCCATTGACCCATCAATCAGCGGTCTCCATGCATAAACTCAAGACCCTCCAACCGCAAATGAGTGAGCTGCGGGCACGCTATAAGGATAACCCCCGTGAACAGCAGATGAAACTCATGGAGTTCATGCGTCAGCATAAGGTTAATCCGATGAAGGGTTGTTTGCCCTTCTTGCCGCAGATACCTGTGTTTTTTGCTTTTTATCGGGTGTTGTCGGCTTCGGTGGAATTGCGGCATGCCCCGTTCTATGGTTGGATTACTGACTTGTCTGCTAAAGACCCTTATTATATCGCACCGATTTTGATGGGAGTGAGCATTTATTTACAGCAACGCCTTACTCCGATGACTGGCATGGACAAAAACCAACAGCGGATAATGATGTTCATGCCGATAATTTTTTCAGTGATGATGTTATCTATGCCTGCGGGGGTGGTAATTTACGTGTTGGCACAAACTATTATCTCGGTGGCGCAACAGCAGTGGATTACCAGACGGCTTGCCGCCGCGAGCAGCAAACCAAGTAAATCTTCCAACAAACCAAAAGGAGACAAGCGATGAGTAAGACATCCATTCAGGTCGAAGGAAAAACGGTAGAGTTGGCATTGGTCAAGGCCAAGTCCGAGTTAGGTGTGCCGCAAGATAAGATTTCATATCGGGTGCTACGGCAGACTGCTGGCATTGCGTCGCTGTTTTCAGGTCGCAAGGTGGAGCTGGAAGTTTGGCGTAAGCAAGATGATAAGGGTGCAACGAGAGGTAGGAGTAGGGAGATAGATCGTGGCGAAGTAGATGTCGAGGCACTGAAGGATGAGTTGACCGACTACTGTCGTGCCCTGTGTGAGCTGATGTGCGGTCGCAACGGTGTAGAAGTTAGCTCGGTGTTGAATGAAGAGCGGCTAGTGATAAATATCAATGATGACAAGCTGTTACGCGCGGCTGAAAAAAATAATCGGATATATGAGGCATTGGAGCATCTTTTGCGTAAGAAGCCTAGACATTTAAGAACAGGGTTGCCGTTTAGAATTTTTGTAGACATAAATGGTGTTCGTGTTGCGCGGGAGGATGAGCTGGTGAGGATGGCACATAGTTTAGCGGATAAGGTGGTTAGCAAGAATGAAGCATTGGTTATGGACAGTATGAACTCACGGGAACGGCGGTTAGTGCACATGGCTTTGGGAGATGATAGTCGTATTCGGACAAAATCGGTGGGTAATGGGTTTGAACGCACGTTGATGATTTTACCGCGTGCGAAGGTTACAGAAGATACGCTGCCAGTTTAAGTTTTTATATGCGAGGCGTGGTCGGTATAGCAATTAACGATGGGTTAGATGATGAGTAAAGGGATTATCCAAACATGTATGTTGTTGATAGTTTGTGCATGGTCGTATGTGGCTACAGCCAAATCTAATACGATTGCCAAGCAGTTGGTGGAGTATTTAAACATTGATTTAGCGAAGTTTATTTTAACCCAGAGCATCATCCCTGAACCATTCTTGTTGAAGTTAACAACCGAGAAGCGTGCCCTTGTCGAACAGGAGTTGCATAAGCAAAAGGATATTTATTTTGAGCAAATCATGGCTAAGTTGACAATGCTTACCGACGGCAAGCTTGCTCTAGCAATGACCCAGACACCAAACTTAATTTCCGAACAGCTCGATGCACAGTTGCAGGAGTTTATCACAGTGTTGACGGCTGACGCGCATGACATCATGAAGGTCAGTAAGATTTATTTTCCAGTTAACAACAGCCCGCAGTTTGCACTTGATAGCGAGTATGGCATAGATATTGTCTTCGGCGATGGGGATAATGAGAGTATCAGTGCGCTCTCGCTGCATGTGTCAGGCAAGGAGCATCATCCCTATTTTCAAAGTAATGATGCTCTACAGTCTGGTTTGCGTGCGGATTTGGTGTTCGTTCCTTACTACTACGTGGTAAACGGTTATCGTGGCATGCATTTGTTTGAGCGCAAAACCCTACAACACAAGTTAATTGTTCTTGATGAGTTAGAAAGGATGGGCAAATCGAGTGGTGTGCGCAAGATTATCCCGCTCGCCGCTAATTATATCGCGGTGCTACAAGACCTAGAGGATGGAACACAGGCGGTCAGTAAATTTAATCTTTCCCCTTTCGCCAGAGAAGAGAGTGCGAGATATGCAGGGAAGGTGCTACAATTCAGTGAATCAGGCGATCAGGCGGCGGTTTGGGATGGTGAGCGGTTGTTGATTTATGGTCGGGTGTCGTTAGATTTTACTATGCCCAAGCTGGTGTTAGGCATGAATGAGCTGGACGAGCCGTTGATGGCACAGTTCATTGCGGCGGAAGAACAGTTAGTGCTTGTGGTTGGCAGTGCCGAACATGGGTTTAAGTTGCTGCAGATAGACTTGCAGCGAGAAGTAGTTTGGGACGTAAAGGATCTGCCGTCAAGACCTCTACAGTTGTTGAGTGATGGGTCAAGCACCTATGTGCTGACTGCTACGGAACTTTTGCGCTACGATGCCGATGGCAGTAATGCCTACCAACAAAAGCTTGAGCATTCAAATCCAAAGCAGATATATGTCTACGAAGGTAGTCGGTTGATTGTTGTTTATGATAAGTATTTACAGATACTGCGTTTAACGGATGGTGGTGAAGATTTTACCGTCTATGTCGGTGGTCGCTTTCGGATTATAGACCAGACGGTTTCGGAGCGTTATGCGAGTTTGTTGGTTGAGCCAACCATTCATTCGGCAAACTTGGGCTTGTCGTTGGTGCAGTTGCCAATTGCTAGGATTATTGCCATGTTTCAAGAGGATGAGGTGTTGCGGTTAGCACCATACGCAATGCTTGATTTAGCCTATAATCGGACGTTGCCACTGATTTGGAACGGTAAGGCGTTTACGCTACAATAAGAGCATGATGTCTGCTCTTATTGGTCTGCGTGTCAGCTTAATCATTGCTGTGATGATGCCCGCGAGTTTGTTGGCAGTGATAGACCGACCTTCCCAAAGCCAAGCAAACTCGGCGCAACCGCAGGTATGGCTGCGTTTATCAGAAGCAGCACAGCAGTTGGCGCTCAATGCTCATGGTAATTATCTTGCCTATGTGCCACAGAGTGGCATTGGTCTGAAGATTATCAACCTCAAGACCAAGAACATCTATGCGATCTCTACAGCACAGGTGGGGGCGGGATTCTTCTGGGCTTCGGGTGGGTTTAGG
>JAPPIL010000253.1 GCA_028877195.1 Pseudomonadota bacterium | reverse complement strand
TGATAATGTTGAAGAGGATTGCGGTACCCGTGCGGTTGTAGCGATTGCAGACCTCGCCAGTGGCACGCGTGGTGTTACTTGTTCAACTGATCCGCTCGTTAGTGTGCCCGCACTAATGTCGCCCCCTAGCGGTAACTTCCTGCACACATTGGCAACTGGTAGCGATACAAGAGTCGGTGGTGGTCGCACTGGTTTACAAAGAATGGTGGCAAGTAGTCGTGCCATAGCAGATATAAGCTTTTCTGGTGCATATGAGTTAGCAGCCATCGGTAGCAATCTTGACGGCACACCCAAGCCAGGGGTTCTTGGTTTTGTTCGTCCTTCTTCTATTACATGTGCCACAACGCTAGCTGGCGATTTACGCGGACAAAACTTACCAGCCTTATCAGAAATTGCTGGCGGCCATCCCCGATGGACGCATCATTTGGGGCCGCAAGGCAAACAAGGAATTCCTGGGCCGCCTGGCTACAAGGGGCCTCAAGGTGCTCCAGGCCCGCCTGGAACATGCCCTACAACACCACCACCATGCCCATGATGCTATCGCTAATGAAGAGAGTTGCAAAAATGCGGTTAACCCACACTACTGGGGTAACGATTACCTCGGTGCTGGTTGCGACTGCATTAGCTGGGATAGTGTCAGCAGTGGTGGCGCAGTTGCTAACCAACCAGTCAAAAGTGATGCGCACCTTGAGCTTGCGTGCGGAGCGTGAAAATTTACTCAAGCATTACCGTGATACACTTATATCGGGTTGGGACAATACCTTGACCAACGGTTGTAGTAGCGGCATCTATGATCGTGCTGGCAGTCTCAAAGTGCCGAGCGGCGGTCTTACCGTTAAGTCCGATGATCTTTACTCTAGCTCTAGTGTTTCAGACGGTTGGTGGAAAGTTTCATTTGACTGCGGTGCAACGGCTGGCACGATGTTCGCCAGCGACAAGCACAAAACCACACATGGCAGTGGCATGCGCAGCGAAACGCATCACAGGGTAACGCTCAAGGTAGAATTTTTAAAAGACGAACATCCGCATATCAGCACTGCTTTGCGCACACGGCAAGAGACCTTCTACATGCATCAGCAGAAGCGACTGGTTGGTGATACCGACTGTCGCAACGAAGACAACCGCACCCGCATGAATACCTACCAGCCAGACTTGGTCAAGGTATCAGCACTATTAAGCACCTCTAGCCTTGAATTATACAAGGGTGAAGGGGCAGTCATTCAGTATGATTTCAACACTAACTATACGAAATGCAGCCAAGTGCCATTAGTTCGAGCAGGGTCATGTGCGTATGATGCCGCGATCATCGGCTTCTGGGGCACAAGCGAAAGTGTGCCAATCTCGCCGCCGACATCAGATTACGAATACCTGGAAGTAAGGGGAAATGATGTATGTTTTAAAAAGACTATCCACCCATTTGATACCGCCTGCTTGCCTGGCATCACCTATCCGTATGTTTACGGTGATTATGTCTGTAGTCATGATGGAGCTATAGGCACGTCAACTCCTCCCAACACGAGCAGTGGTGAATATATTTGGTATCACCCGAAAGTAGATGCCCTCCCTGATACAGCTGGGGATACAAACTTTGCTGGCACAGCTCGCCTTATCACCGCCTACGTTGGCAGAGTAGCTGGCACTGATGCGAGTATGCATAACTTCGGTCATGACGGTTGCCAACATGACGGTAACCCATCCAACACCACCTATGTTAGCTATATTGATGGTAGTGGTACTGCCTATTGTCAAACAAGCAGGCATGTCGTTGAAGATGACATAAAGTGCACCTTTGATGTAACAGACCTGCCTTCAGGTGTTGCAGCGACCGACGACACGGTGAATAGTTGGGGCGATGACAGCATCGAGACTTCTTACGAAAGTGAATTGAGCACCTACGGCGCGTTAGCACGCGGGCGAGCAGCTGGTAAGCTAACCCGAAAGGAGCGAGATGGCTGCTGGTCATTCGGTAATGGCGCTTTCAAAGAGTTTCATACTTTTGGTCATCCGCCAGGCCCAGGCTTTTGGAATCGCAGCAAGGGCTGTGTTCGCCCTGGCCATCGCAAAGGCCCTGACGGTGGTAGAGGGGGAGCGGGTGATAATGGCACAGGCCCAGCAGGGCCGCCAGGCCCTCCCGGCCCCATCATTTGGAACACCATCACCCCTTGATTCGTCATCAGCATCAGCACTAATAACTAAATTAGTAGTTGCATCAGTCAAAAGTAAAAGTTTATACAGCACCGCGCTTTGCGCTAGCAGAAAGTGCTGAAACTAGCCTAGTGCCAAGTGTAGGTGTCTAACAATTTAACTGACTAGGGAGATAATCTTGAGGTTTACAATTTTAAAAGCGTTAGTGTTGAGCGTATTGCTTACGCACGGAACTGTGCAGGCATCTGCCATGCAAACGGCAGCTAATCGTGTTGTTAGTGCTCTTGCTAAAACAAATGCAAGCTTGGCAAACGGTGCCAAGGCTGTTGTCTTTGGCATTGTTCTGGGTGCAACTGCTTGCGGCGTAACTGGCTGTGATACCGACAATATGGATAATACAACGGTTCTCGGCGAAGCAAAGCGCGATGTGGTCATGATAGGTTTTAGTTCAACGCTAGAAATGTTTGATGGCAGCATTCAAGGTGCGGAGCTAGCGGTGCAACAAATCAATGCGAGTGGCGGCATCGATGGTCGCATGGTTGAGCTGGTTGTCCGCGATGTTGGACTCACACCCGAACAGGCTGTAGCAGCGGTAAACGGTCTTATCGACGAAGGGGTGCATGTTCTGGTTGGCCCAGAGTTTTCTACCCAGTCAGTAGTGGTTAGCAAAATTGCGCAACAGGCAGAGATACCGATGCTGACAACTGCATCAACCAACCCTGCGGTAACGGATGCGGGCGACATGGTGTCTATGGCAACATTTACCGATGACTTTCAAGGACTGGTAATGGCTGAACTAGCGGCTAATGAGCTTGATGCTTGGACAGCAGCGGTAATCACTCAAGCAGCTGATGTCTATTCGGAAGGTTTAGCAGATACGTTCACCGAACATTTCATGGCTCTTGAAGGCAGTGTTGTCGTGCGAGATAGTTTTGAGTTTGGTGAAGTTGATTTTGGGCCACAGCTTGAAAGAGTTGCAGCAGCTAACCCAGATGTCTTGTTTGTGCCAGCCTTTCAACCTGAATCATCGCTACTTGTTAAGCAGGCAAGAGAGATGGGTATAACAGCTATTGCTTTAGGTGCTGATGGTTGGGCAACAGCTGATCTCCTACCTGTTGGTGGTGAAGCGTTGAACGGTTCTTATTATTCTGATCACTTCTCTGCGGACATCGTGCAAGATTTAAGTGCTGACACGATAGCATTTATTTCTGCTTACAGTGAAGCGTATGGTGTCAAACCCGATGCGTTAGCAGCTCTTTCCTACGATGCCATCCATCTTATGGCGCAAGCGATAGATCGTGCCAACAGTCTTATAGGCTGGGAGGTCGCAGCTAGTCTAGCAAACACACAAAACTACAGTGGCGCAACGTTTCTTTCCCACTTTGATGAAAACCGTCATCCCCACAAGGACGCGGTGGTAAACAGTATTCAAGACGGTGCTATCGTGCTCCATGGGCTAGTTAGTCCACAATAAATTTTTTGTGCGGGCGGTCGGTCGGGTGTGATGATTAGAAATGGGGCAACACCTGGCTTTGTTGCATAACTAACATCTCTCCTTTTTAGTATGGGGGGGGACGGTGCCTTGCA
>JAPPIL010000156.1 GCA_028877195.1 Pseudomonadota bacterium | reverse complement strand
CCCCCCCCCCCCCCCCCCCCCCCCCCCCCCCCCCCCCCCCCCCCCCCATACTAAATAAGGAGAGATGATAGTTATGCAACACCACTGCGTGCTCCGCTTGAATAATACCCCTACTCTTGCTAAACCAGTATCTTACTCAAGGAGAGATGTCCGAGTGGCTGAAGGAGCACGCTTGGAAAGCGTGTGTGCCCATAAAGCACCGAGGGTTCAAATCCCTCTCTCTCCGCTTTAATGTCTATGTTTTAATCAAGTTGAGGGGAGAACTTCATGCAAAAGACTAAATTACGAAGCACCTGTGAGAAGCTAGTTGCTAAAGGTAAGGGTATTCTTGCGGCTGACGAGAGCACAAACACGATAGCTAAACGTTTCGCGATGATTGATTTGCCATCAACGGAAGACAATCGCCGCGATTATCGGGAGTTACTGTTTACTGCTCCGAGCATTGAGGATTATATTAGCGGAGTAATTCTGTTTGATGAGACGATATGGCAACGCAGCAGTGATGGCAGGATGTTTACGGATATTTTGCGCAGCAAAAACATCTGTGTTGGCATCAAGGTTGATGCGGGTGTAAAGCCAATGCACGCAGACACAGAAGAGGCTTTGACGCATGGGCTAGAAGGCTTGGGCAAGCGTTTGCATAAATATCGTCAAGCTGGTGCTAGTTTTGCCAAGTGGCGAGCGGTGATAAAGATTAGCGATGTGTTGCCAACCGATGCATGCATACACAAGAATATGCAAGCTCTTGCTCGCTATGCGTCGGTATGTCAACAAGAAGAAATCGTGCCGATAGTTGAACCAGAAGTGTTGATGGACGGCAAGCATAATATCGAGCGTTGCTATGCTGTTACTCGCCAAGTTCTTGCTTCTCTTTACGATGAGTTGCGTCAAGCCAATGTTTGTCTTTATAGTTCATTGCTCAAACCGAACATGGTTATCGCCGCTAAAGACTGCCCTAATCAGGCTGATAGTGATGCTATTGCTTCCTACACAGTGCGATGTTGCAAGGAAACCGTTGATGAAGCTGTTCCTGGCATCGTGTTTTTATCAGGTGGGCAAAGTGAAGAACAGGCTACCATGAATCTTGGCAGTATTTTCAATGCTGGCAAGGATTGTCCGTGGGCGTTTAGTTTTTCCTATGGTCGTGCCTTACAAGAATCAGCCTTGCGCACGTGGCAAGGCAAGAATGCTAATGTTGCCGCCGCCCAGCAGGTATTCATCAAACGTTGCCAAGCAAATAGTAGAGCGATTGGGGGTTAATTATATTTTTTTTTGTTTGCGGAGGGCTTTCCGAATGAGCGCATACAAATAAAGTCAGCTAAAGCCCCATCAAGAAACCCGTGGCTGTTGCCGACTAATTGGTGTAAGGAAATACTTTGAGGCCATTATCCTACACGACATCTTAAGCCTTGCCTGCAAATATCAGGTGAGCGACATCTTTATCAAAACTGGCAGCATTCCACGTATGCGCCATCGGGGTAAGATTATCCTAATTCAAGGACTTGAGGCATTGAGCCCAGAAGCAATGGAATCTATCGTCGATGATGTGATGCCCAAACGCCTCCTGAAAGAACTAGTTAGCACTGGCGATGTCGATTTTTCTTTCAAACATCTAGGCACTTACTTCCGAGCCAACCTTTACCGTGAACAAAACAACCTCGCACTCGTATTACGTTTGATTAAATCTGAAGTGCCAACCTTTGAAGAATTGCGCCTTCCCGATATTATCGCTTCATTTGCAAAATTCAAAACAGGTCTCATTCTCGTTACTGGCGCAACAGGAAGCGGCAAGTCATCTACTCTTGCAAGTCTTGTGCAGTATATCAACGCTCATCGTTCTTGCCATATCGTAACGATTGAAGACCCGATTGAATATCGTTTCAAAGAAGCGTTTTCTACCGTCAGTCAACGTGAAATCGGCGTAGATGCCAAATCATTCCCCAGCGCGCTCCGAGCAAGCTTACGACAAAGCCCCGATGTCATTCTTGTCGGTGAGTTGCGCGATCGAGAAACAACAGAAGTAGCACTGACTGCGGCCGAAACAGGACACCTCGTGCTGTCAACGATGCACACAAACGACAGTGTCAGCACCTTATCGCGCATGATGTCTTATTTTGAACCCTCCAAACATGCCTAGAATCGCCTAACGATGGCAAACTCCTTAAACGCCACAATCGCCCAAAAGCTTATCCCAGCCGCCGACAAAGGTTTGATCTGTGCCCATGAGGTTATGATTGTTAATTCCTATATCCGTGAACAGATTCAAAAAGATGAACAGTTTTACTCAATCGCCAAAGCAATCGAAGATGGCGGCGACGAGTATGGTATGTGCAGCTTTGACCAGTCGCTGTTCCGTCTCTGTGTCAACAAACAGATTACTCCAGACGTGGCTCTAGCTTTTGCTACCGTGCCGACAAATCTTGAACTGCAGCTGCGGGGAGTAGGTTAAACTCCTCACCAAGACGGCGCAAGACAACAGTATCAAAAACCTGCCCATCTATACTTTGAATCAACCGCACACCTTGTAACGACGAGGTGATAAACGCAGCGTTAAAACCACCAAGTTCACGATACTTTATTTGCCTCTCATACACCGCATAGCCCTGCCCCTTAAGATAGCGACATACAAGTTGGCGCGTTACTCCCGCTAGCAATTCCCCTGTCGTCGCAGGAGTAAAAAATCCCTCACCTTGCTTAAAGAAAAAGATATTGGCAGCAGCAGTCTCCGTCAACATACCTTGCGCATTCAGCCACAGGATGTCCTCTTGGGGCGCTGTTGCCTCTAGTGCGACGATGCTTTCCAAGTAGTTAGTGGTCTTTATATCGTTAGCAAAGTTAGTAAGGCGACGCTTTGACCTTAACGTCAAAGGTGCTAAAGCCGCTGAACGTCGATACGGCAAACAGATAACAGTGCGTTGCGCTTCTTGCATCTTTCTTGCCACACCAACTCCGATACCGCTAGAGATGGTTAAGCGCAGATAACAACTTTTGTAGTAAGATGCCAGTTGCCGCAATTCAACTAACAGCAAACTCGCTTGCCACGGCAAGGAAATTCCTAAGCGCTCAGCCGCAGCATAAAGGCGTTCAAGATGAAGTTTGGCAGCAACAACCTCGCCAGCCTCCGCATACATCACCTCCATCAGACCATCGCCGTAGAGATAGCTACGGTCGAATACCGAAATCCTTGCCTTGTCCGCCGTAGTAATTCGCCCGTTGACCGCAACATGCCCTGTTAGTTGTCGCAAGCAAGATACTCACTAATCTGGGCGACAATACGATGATAAGGCGCAAGGTCTAACTGCACAGGCAAGAGCAAACGGGGGCTAGTGATATTTATCTCTGATATTTTGCCCGCAATCATGTCAAAACCAACGAAGAATACCCCGACCTCATACAAACTTTTCGCCACTTGAGTTAGGAGTTGGAGTTCATCTGGTTTTGGTTGATATGACTTAAGGGTCGCTCCATACGAGGTGTTAGCAAGAAAATTACCCGCGGCGGGAACTTTAAGACACCATGCTTGCGGTTCACCAAAGGCAAAGAAACCCCGCACCTCCCCAGCTGTTACTTCATTGTAGAATGGCTGCACAAACAAGGGTGTGCTGGTCTGCAATATTTTGTCGTAGTCTAAACGCTTGACCCGCTTAACCCCTTGTCCGCCATAGAGATACAGAGGTTTGATTACTATCTCATCGTATTGCTGTGCAAATGCCAGCAATTGTTTGCTATCGGCACTGACT
>JAPPIL010000165.1 GCA_028877195.1 Pseudomonadota bacterium | reverse complement strand
CAGTGCGAGGGAGTTAGCAGCTATCAAGAAAAATCTCAACAACAAGCAGAGATAAGGGTGTGGCTACTCCAGACATCCCTGCAATCCGCTGCGCAAAGCAAAAAATAAGCGTTAATTATACAACAAAGCTCCCTGCACCCCCTCCTCCTATCACCCGCTACACTCACCACGCCTATCGGCGACTGTTAACTCTACTCAAATACAAGTGCCAATCACCATACGGGGGCAACGTCGATGACCTTATCTTCACCGAAGCGTTCTTGCAGCTGTTCCTTCACCCCTTGCACCAAAGTGAAAGTCGATGATGGACAACCTTCGCAACCACCGCCGAGCCGTATGTGAGCGATACCCTCCTCAAATGCTTCAAGGCGTGCGAAACCCGAATGACTTTTGAGCATGTCTGATACCTCGCCCTCAAGAAAGAGCGCAATGTCTTTGCCAAGTTGCTCAAAGCGGTCGCTGGTCAAAGGCTCGTTGAACTCACCTTTATCGTCCATACCGAGAAGCGTGCGCATTTCCTCAACCGCTTCTTCTTTGCTTAAGCCAAAAGTAACTTTGCCTGATGGAATATGCTTTGCTTCCCAACTTTCATCAGGCTTCTGGGCAATAACAACAGAATTCAATTCACTCATAAACTACTCCGTGTTTTCAGTACTCACAGTGCCAGCATTACTCAAAGCTCCAAGCAATGTATGCCAAGCAAGGGTAGCGCACTTTACTCTAGCAGGATAACGATGTATCGTCGCAAACACAATCAACTTCCCGAAACGTTTCCTATCATCGCTATCAGACACATTGCCTTGAGCAAGGGCATGGAAATCCTTCGCCGCACTTTTGGCCGCAGTGATACTCTTACCCTGTAAGTGGCAAGTCATAATTGAAGCCGAAGCCTTACAGATAGCACACCCCTCACCTGTAAACGAAAGTCGGTGTATCTTATTATCATTTGCATCTAAATACACCCAGATATGGTCGCCGCAAATAGGGTTCAAACCCTCACTGCGATGCGTGCAGTCGTTCATCACCCAGAAATTTTGCGGTGAACGGTTATGCTCCAAAATAACTTGCTGATATAACGAATGCCGATGCTCTTCCATTTTCAGAACCTATCTAAAAGTATGGATAGCCTTGCTAACCGCCTTTACTAGCAGGTCTACCTCGGCAGTAGTGTTGAAAAAAGAAAACGCAGCTCGCACGGTCGCTGGCACTTTGAAGTGCTTCATCGTTGGATGGGTGCAGTGATGGCTAGCTCGCACTGCTATCCCCTCAAAGTCAAGCAAAGTTCCAATATCATGCGGGTGAATGCCTGCAATCACAAAAGATAAAATGCTAACCTTCTGCCTAGCTGTGCCGATGATGCGCACGCCATCAATCTCTTGCAGGGCAGCAGTTGCGTAAGATAACAGGTCTTGTTCATGTTGCCATAGTTGCGGCAAATCATTGTTCATCAAAAACTCTAAAGCACTGTCTAAACCCAATACCCCAGAGATATTGGGTGTGCCTGCTTCAAATTTCGCTGGCGGTGGCAAGAAACTCGTTTTATCTAAATCGACCTGTTTGATTGAACCACCTCCGCCGCTAACGACAGGCAACTGCTTAAGCATGTCTTGTTTGCCATACAGGACACCAACACCTGTCGGCGCATATATCTTATGGCTAGAAAAAACGAGATAGTCGCAATCAAGCGTCTGCACGTCTACTGGCATGTGCCCAACAGATTGCGCTGCATCGACGATAGTGATAAGCCCGTGCGCTTTGCACAGTTGCAAGATTTCAGGCAAGGGGTTGATCGTTCCGATTGAGTTTGAGGCATGGACAAGGCTTATCAGTTTAGTCTTGCTTGAGATTAGCTGTGGCAAGGCATCGAGGTCGAGTTCACCATTTGCTAACATCGGGAGATACTTGATGCACAAATTCGTCTGTAATTGCCAAGGCACAATGTTTGAGTGATGTTCCATCGTGGTGAGAATGATTTCAGTCTTTTCGCTATCGTTGTTGCTTGTCGCCGCAAACTGCGCACTAATCGCTTGTGCCAACAGGTTGAGAGCTATCGTCGTCCCAGGCATGAAAATAATTTCATCGCAGTGTTTGGCATTGATAAACTTTTGCACCCGCTTGCGAGCGTCTTCATACTGACGCGTTGCTTCAACACTTACGTAATACAGACCACGATGGATATTAGCAGTATCTGATTGATAGTAAGATGCAAGCCTTTGCTGAACAATACTTGGCACTGGAGTCATTGCCGCATTATCAAAATACGTGAGTGGCAAGCCACCATGCACCTTGCGCCGCAAAAATGGAAACTCTTGCCTTACTTTAGCTATTGCGTCAGTCGTCGTTGCCATACATTTATCCAATGCTGGACTCAAGTTTCATTTCAAGCAGTCGAACTGCTTCGACGCTAAATTCCATCGGCAGCATACTGAAAATTTTATTACAAAAGCCTTTAAGCACAAGACTTACAGCCTGTTCTTCCGTGATGCCACGACTTTTGAGGTAAAGTAGCTGGTCATTGCTCAACTTGGAAGTGGTCGCCTCATGCTCAACGATAGCGCTGTCATTTTGCACCTCAATGTAAGGGAAAGTGCTAGCGGTTGATGTATCACCAACCAACATCGAATCGCATTGCGAGAAGTTGCGGGCATCATCGGCATTTTTGCTGATTTTAACGAGACCACGATAGCTGTTGCGGGACTGGTCGGCGCTAATACCTTTGGAGATAATCTTGCTCTTGGTGCGTTTGCCAAGATGCACCATCTTGGTGCCAGTATCAGCCTGCATGCGACCATTGGTGAGGGCAACTGAATAGAACTCACCTTGTGAGTCATCACCCTGCAGAATAACGCTGGGGTATTTCCAAGTAATTGCCGAACCAGTTTCCACCTGACACCAAGAGATTTTAGCGTCTGCTCCTTTACATAAACCACGTTTAGTAACGAAGTTATAGATGCCGCCCTTGCCATCAGCATCACCTGCATACCAGTTTTGGACGGTGGAATATCTAATCTCGGCATTATCCAGCGCAATCAACTCAACGACTGCGGCATGGAGTTGATTTTCATCACGCATTGGGGCGGTGCAACCCTCAAGATAACTGACCTTGCTGTTTTTATCGGCGATGATTAGCGTCCGTTCAAACTGTCATGTGTCTTTAGCATTGATCCGAAAATAAGTGGACAGGTCGAGCGGACAGTGCACGCCTTCAGGTATGTAGACAAACGAACCATCGGTGAAGGTCGCCGAGTTGAGGGCAGCGAAGAAATTATCCTTGTAGGGCACGACCGACCCCAGATATTTGCGAATCAAGTCCGCATGTTTTTCCAATGCTTCAGTAAAAGAGCAAAACACCACCCCATACTTGGCGAGTTCAGCTTGATGAGTAGTGCCGACCGAGACACTATCAAAGACCGCATCGACTGCGACACCAAGCACGCGCTTCTGCTCTTGTAAAGGCACACCGAGACGGTCAAAGGTGTCGAGAATTTCTGGGTCTACTTCGTCAATGCTCTGATATTTTTTTTGCGGGGCGGCATAATACTTGATTGTCTCGTAGTTTAGCGGTTGATAGTCGATGCTTGCCCAGTGTGGTTCACGCATCTTCAACCAATGCTTGTATGCTTTGAGGCGAAAATCTCGAATAAAGTCTGGTTCACCGCGATGGGCGCTGATTTTAGCGATGCGGTCAGCGTCGATGCCCGCACCAAAATCTACTGTCTTAACATCGGTAGTAAAGCCGTAGCGATACTCTTCCCTTGATT
>JAPPIL010000028.1 GCA_028877195.1 Pseudomonadota bacterium | reverse complement strand
GAACACCAGTGCGGTGCGTGATTTGCGAGCGATGTTTAAAGGGGCGGTTGCAGCGAATCCTGAAGTCAGCGACTGGGATGTGAGTCGGGTGTTGCGTTTGGACTATATGTTTGCTGATGCGGTAAGTGCCAACCCTAACGTGAGTAAGTGGGATACGGGCAATGTTTTATCTATGCGGGGCATGTTTAGCGGTGCGGTCAGTGCTAATCCCGATGTGTATAGTTGGGATACTAGTCAAGTTAGGACATTGGCTGCGATGTTTGAGGGGGCGGTCAATGCTAAGCCCCGTCTTATGTGTTGGGATGTGGCAAAGGTCGTCGATATGCGCAGAATGTTTGCTGGTGCCGCGCATGCGGAGTTGGACATGTCGAAGTGGAACTTTGCTAGCACGGTGTTCATGCAGGACATGTTGCAGGGAATGAGTCTTACAACTGCAAACTACGATGCGCTCATCGCACGGTTAGTGGCGACCGCTCCCCAGCAGAAAATTAGCTTCAATGCGGGTAGTTCGCAATACAGTTGTCATGCGTATGCCGCTCGCCAGCAGTTGGTAGATCGGGGCTGGCGCATAACGGATGCAGGTAGCTTGGAGCAGTGCCCAGCTGATGATGAACAGAGCAGGGACAACGGCAAGGACAACGATGAATAGTGTGGGGGTAGGCAGCGTGAGAATTTTAGTTATGGCACTATGGTTTGTCGCGACGGCGGCGTTGGCGACAGGTGCTCCGTATGTGTCGGTGTGGGAGTTTAGTGGCGACAGTAACGAGCTGGTGCTGCCATTGCCGAGTGGTTATGAGTATAATTTTACCGTCGATTGGGGGGATGGCACACAGGGAGAGGTAACAGCTTACGATGACCCTGATGCACGGCATCTGTATGATGAGGCGGGCAAGTATACGGTCAAAATTACGGGGCTAGTGCAGGCTTGGAGTTTTTGGAAGCATAGTGCGAGCAAAGACCATATCGTTGCAGTTACTGACTTAGGCAACGTCGGTTGGGTAAATTTTTTTGGTGCATTCACTGCTTGTGCCAATCTCACAACGGTAGCGGGTGGTGTAACCGACAAGGTAACGGACATGCGTTACATGTTTTTTCAAGCAGAGCAGGCTACACCTGATGTTAGTAAGTGGGATACCGCAGCGGTGGAGCGGATGGATGGTATGTTTTGGGGGGCAACGGCAGCACAGCCTGATGTTTCACAATGGGATACGGCAAATTTGGTCAGTGCGAGAAGAATGTTTCAGGACGCACGCCAGGCACAGCCTGATGTCTCGCAATGGGATACCAGCAAGTTAGAAGACATGTCATACATGTTTGCGTATGCGCGAGCTGCTGACCCTGATATGGCAAAGTGGAATTTTGCGGCGGTAAAGCAGATGGGAAGAATGCTTCTATCGGTGCGTTTAACGACTGCTTTATACAGCGCGATGTTGATTAGGTTAGCGGCCACGAGTTTTCATAGCAGTATCGTGTTGCATGCTGGTTATTCAAAATTTAATGCCTTGGGGCGTGTAGCTCGTGATACTTTAGTGTCTAGGGGTTGGCGCATATATGATGGAGGGCGAGATCATAATGCGAACTAGTATTCTAATCGGCATATTGCTGACGAGTGGAGCAGTGTCAGCTGCTTCGGGTTTTAATGTTATGCGCATGCCACCTGGCAAGGATGTAACGCTTCCTTACCCAGCGCAAGTGGATATCCCTTTGCATGCGCGGGTTACGTTATCGGCGACGGACAAACCACAGTCTGTGAAAATGATCAGTCGTGGTAGCAAGAGTATCAAGGTCGCGTTGTATGATGCTCAAATGGAGCGGGTAAAGTATCTCGTTGTTACGTCCAAGATGCCTTATATCTATACCTTTCAAGGGCTAAGCTCGATCATGATAATCCCGCAACCTGCGCAAGGCAGCCGTATCAAAGGTAAGAAGGCATTGCTGCGGGTGGAAAGCGACAAGTCTTTGAATATTGCGCGTTGATAATGGAGATAAGGCACAGGTCTGGTTGCTTTAATTAAGATAGTCCTTCATCCCAAGCATTGCTGCTGTTGCATTTGCATACACCACTACACAAGCATCTGGCGTTGATATAGGAGACTGCTGCCAACCTTACGGCGGTAAGCATCCAAGCCCGCATGCCAATGTGCATCGGCGCAGGCAAACTTATCAGCGGTCAGTAGTTCAGCGGCAGCGGTAGAGCCAAGCAGCAGTTGGATGGGTAATTTATGATACTCGTATTCGTATGGAGGTTGCTTCCAAGCAAATTCATCCGCACCCAGTTCGATGCAGGCACGTAATAGAGCTAATGCTAAGGTAAATGGACGCATGCTGTGCTTGTTATCCCAATGCACTTGCACACCTTCACACACCTGTTGCTGCCACTTCTGGGCGACCGGCATAAACTGGGTGGGGCGCAAAAAATATCCGTTGGCAATGGGGGTCTCGGCAGCGGCATAAAGCTGTGCTGTGCGTGCTGCTAGAGCACGGCTGTTGAGGAAAGGCGCACCGATGAGTTGAAAGGGCAAACAAGTGCCGCGCCCTTCGGAGATGTTTGTGCCTTCAAAAATAACCGTGCCACAGTAAAGCAATAAGGAGCTGAAGTTTGGGAGATTTGGCGAGGTAAGCACCCATTCTCGTCCCAACTCCGACCAAAGTTTGGCTGGTTGCCAAGCATGCATGCTGATAACCTGTAGCTGTGCACCGACCTCGCGATTACAAAACTGCGCAAACTCTCCGACTGTCAAGCCGTGACGCATTGGCAATGGATATTCACCAACGAAAGAACGCACGGCTAAATCAAGCACACGCCCCTCAAGCACCTCGCCGCCGAGCGGGTTAGGGCGATCAAGGACAACTACCTGTAAGCCATGCTTGACTGCAGCCCGCAACATTCCTGCCAATGTATACTTGAACGTATAAACACGTGTGCCACTAATCTGGAGGTCAACGATCAACGTATCAAGCCCTCGCAACATCTCGGTAGTTGGCTCTCGCACCTGCTGATATAAACTGTAGATGGGCAAACCAGTCGGAATATGAATGCTGTTCGCAGTCTCAATCATGTTGTCCTGCACCGTCGCTTCAAAACCGTGCTGGGGACTGAACAGGCCGGCGAGACGTTTTCCTAAAATATCTTGGCAAATATACCAACTGGGGCTGAAATCATCCGCAACGGAAGCTTGGTTGCACAGCAATGCACAATTCCCCCAGTCTTTTGCAAGGCTAGGGGTTTGGCGTAAAACCTCGATGCCAAGACGAAGGTTGCTCAATGCAGCGTCTGCTTGGCTTTTTGTTTGTTTGTTTTGTTTAAGCCGTGGGCAGTCTTGACCGCGGCGATTATCTCATGCAATTGCGCTTCATTCTCTTGCAGGTGCTTCTTGACGTTCTCGCGCCCTTGCCCTAGTTTCTTGCCTTTATAGGAGAACCAAGCACCGCTCTTGTCGATGATGTTTTGTTTAGCAGCCAAGTCAATCACATCACCGATAGCAGAAATACCTTGCCCAAACATGATGTCAAACTCTGCTTCTCGGAACGGAGGTGCTACCTTGTTCTTGACGACGCGCACCCGTGTGCGATTACCGATTGCGACATCCGCCTGCTTGATTGCAGAGGTGCGGCGAATATCTAGTCGCACGCTGGTGTAGAACTTCAAAGCATTGCCACCAGTCGTCGTCTCTGGGTTGCCAAACATTACCCCGATTTTCATCCGAATCTGATTGATGAAAATAATCGTGCAGCCGTGCCGGGACACCGATGCCGTCAGTTTGCGCAATGCCTTTGACATAAGC
>JAPPIL010000100.1 GCA_028877195.1 Pseudomonadota bacterium | reverse complement strand
CCAGCATATGTCTTTAGACGATAGGGGGGAGGTGCGGAGGGGGGAAAGCCCTCCGTATAATAATGAACGTAGACGCAAAGAAATACTGGAACAGTTATTACGAAGAGCATGCCTTCGCTACAGGTAAAGCACCGCTGGATTTTTTGTTGAAAATGCAGGCTCGTATGCAGAAGGGGAGGGTGCTTGATGTCGCCATGGGTGAAGGCATAAACTCTGTTTATCTTGCCCAAAAGGGCTACAAGGTGGATGGTTTTGACATTTCTGAAACTGCTTGCCGTCGTGCGCGTGAATTGGCAAGGGATACAGGTGTAGAACTAACTATCAAATGCACCGACATGGACATGTATCTGCTTGGCATCATGCAATATGATGCGGTTATCATGACTTACTTTAAACCATCGGTATTGCGCTACTATCCAGAGTTGATCAAATCTCTCAAACAAGGTGGGACATTATTGCTTGAATCTTACCATGTTGATGCGCTAGAGGAGGCTATTCCCAAAGAAGAAAGTTATCGCGACTGCTACTTCAATACTAACGAATTACTACCTAATTTGCGCGGCATGCTACTGCTTTACTATCATGAGGGTAAAGTCAACGGCCGACAAGTTGTTAGATGTTTTGCCAAGAAGCCCATAGACCGCCATGCCGCCAAGTTTGATTTGTTTGATATGCAAACCAAACAAGACAAACAAGGCAAGTCGCAACAACTTGAGTTGGCGGAAAAACTTTTTAAAAAGTGATGACGTTACAAGAAGATATGAATGACCGCCAATCTTAACCGAGGGTCGGCTACCTCATATGAGGAGGGGGAAAGCCGGCTTTGTTGCATAAGTAATAACTCACTAAAGCATGTAGCCGACAGATATGTTCAAGCCACCAGTAAGCAAGCCGAAGAGCTGTGCTCCGATAATACCTTCTGCTAATTTATCTTCGAGATTCCGCTTGTGCGTGGCGGAATCAGCTGCGGTATTTTTGTTCAGCACATGCTGGTAGCTAGCACCAGCGATAGTTGTTTCTAAATAAAGACCAAAGTTCCAAAAATAGTAAAACCCAATGAACAACCCGCTATAAATGCTAGTTGCGCTGCTCGTGGCGTTCTCACTATCAATCAGGTCGTCAATACTGTCCTTTGCCCCGCCTGCGGTAACACCAAAAAATAGCGGCAGAATCGTTAAATGATGCCGAGCAAGTATGGCGGCAGACGATAGTTTCTTTGTTTTCTCCAATCGTGTTTCACTTGCTGTATCAATAGCTAGAGATAGACGCAGAAACTTTAGCGGCGCAAAGATAAGTTCAAAATGAAAACTTTGACGTGGTGATACTGTTTTTCCAACACCTACCAACAATCCAAAACGACGCTCGCGCAAACTTCCGTAACCCAAAAACTCCTTGTCCAACACCTCTTGATCGCGCGCCTGGCTGCCCTCTGCATCGTCAGATTCATTACCTTCAACCTCAGCACTGTCGTTAGTTGCTAAAGAAGACGATGATTCAGTGGTCTTTGAGTCGGTGTCCGCAGCAAAAGCAGGTAGCGACACGACAAGAGCAAGCATAAATAACATCCGCACCATACAAGCGCCCCTATCAGTATGATTGGTCTGTTAAGTATCTTAACATACTGAAGATACTCGCGTCGCAGCCACACTAATGATGGTGTGCAGGTAATTACGCCGCGGCTTTGATTCCATGCTTGATCGCCGTGCGGTAGAATTCTCGTTTGTCGGTTGCCACTGCCATCGCTGACCGATAGGAAACTTTGCCTTTGATGACGAGGTTAACCAAGCTGCTACTGAGGGTTATATTACCCTTATTGGCATTAGCTTCCATGTATGCTGGCAGCATGTTCCCCTTTTGTTCCTGTAGAAGTTTTATCACTGCGGCATCAATGACCAATACCTCAAAAGCCGCAACAAATGCACCATCAACCGCAGGCACAAGCACTTGACTGACAACCGCTCGTGTCAATGTATACAAACTATAATCATTACCAAGCATCGTTCCCAGATGCGTCAACGCCGTTGCACCAACTTTCGTATGAATCGCTGCAAACGCCAACTGCCCTCTATCAATACAAGTGAGTAGCGCTGGTAAATTTTTGATCTCTAAATCATCGATAAATAGAGCGTCATAATCACCATGCTGCGACAATACTAAAGCTTGATCCATCGAAGCAACGTGAGTGCCGATATCTACTTGCCGCACTATCGCTTCCCTAACAACATGCTTGAATTCCGATACAGGATTGCCAATCTTTAAGAGGTTACACTTGTCAACGCTGTTAACCAACTCTATCAATGCTGTCAACGTCGACGATATGCCACTGCTTGAGCCACCAGTTAATAACACCAAGCCGCGCGATAAACCGCAAAACTTGCGCACTACGACAGGGATATTCAACTCATCACAATTCTGCTGCACGACACTGCGAACTGCAACATTGATGCCATTGATGTCCTTGAAGGCGCTGACCCTAAAGCGCTCACCGCTATCTAATTCATACATAAAGACTTGCGTGTGCACCAAGCCCGATAACATCCCCTTACCACCGCCACCACCTTTCTTGGGGGCAGCAGCAACCAGCCAATCCCTCACTGGTGCGGTGCTGTTGTCGATTTGCTTGATGATGCCGTTAATACGAAAGGCCTGATACTTATCTAACACGACGTGCAGATCACTCGCGCCTAGTCGCAACATTTCTCTTAACAAGTCATCAAACCCATTTGCAGTTGTCGCTTGTGCAATTGGCGGTGAACTAGCCAATTCTTCATCAGCGGTTAGTTCGGCTGGTGTCGCTGGCTCAGTGGCAGGTGGTGGTGTCGCCGCTGGCGGTGAGGGCATTTTTAACACTTCCGTCATATCGGCGATAACAGAGTTTTGGCGCGTCGGTTCTTTATCGTCGCTAAAACCAGGTGGTGGTGGAATATCAGGCAATTCGGCAACTTTTAGTTGACTCGCTGGTTTATTAGATTGAGCACCACCTAAATTGAGACTGAACATCTCTTCCGCATCGCTGTTATCGCTAACACTATCTATTTGTCGAGTCGGTTCATTAGCGCTAGGAGGAGCATCAGCGCTAGGCAACTTTTTATCGGCAGTCGTACCTCCTGAAGCAAAAACATCGCTGTATGAAATCGACGACGCGTCCTCGTCCTCTTTTTCCTCCTCTATTGTTGGTGCTACTGCGGTCGCAGATTTTTTGGCTTGCCCAGGAAAATACAGTTCCAAATCAATCTCAAACAACGACTTGCCACGCTCATAGTAGATGTTAAGACAACCCAAGTCAGCCAAACCGAAGACTTCAACTGAACCAACATCGGCAACATTAAGTGTGCGACGCTGACGTTGGAAATCGGTAAAGTCGCTGCTGTGGGCAAAAACTGTTCCCAAAATTTCACTGAACATGGCATCGGTTACCCGTGAGTTGATAATCTTTGACTTGATCAAGCCAGTGTCGGTGATAATTGTCGGCAGGTCGTTGCGCACCAAAGACACACGAAAAGCCTGATGCTTCTCACCTTCAATAACCAGATTGTTCAGTAAGTTGCTGGTATTACCCACTACCCACTCCTACTTTCAGGGGCGGCATCGTCATAATTGCTGGTAATCTTGAGTATTTTTTGTGCGAGGAGGGGGGCAACACCACATGCAAACATTTGTTAAGCGAAATGGCGACACGCCCTAGGCATGAAAAAGCTGGTCATCGCCATTTCCATGCACTTTAATCTCACCCCAGACTCTTGTTTTTGCTTTATTGCCAACCAAAACTAAAGCCAAAAAAAAAACGCCGAAAGGACTAGTAA